>CAYRHK010000031.1:0-13809 GCA_964423825.1 uncultured Terricaulis sp.
GCTGCCGATCGGCATCGAGTCCGGCTTCAAGGGCGTTGTCGATCTCGTCGAGATGCGGGCCATCATCTGGAAGGATGAAAGCCTGGGCGCCAAGTTCGACTATGTCGACATCCCCGATGACCTGAAGGACAAGGCTGCCGAATTCCGCGCCGGCCTCGTGGAGGCTGCTGTCGAAATGGACGACGAGGTGATGGCCGCCTATCTCGACGGTCAGGAGCCCGACGTCGCGACGCTAAAGCGACTGATCCGCCTGGCGGTGCTGAAGGCCGCTTGGTACCCGATGCTTTGCGGCTCGGCGTTCAAGAACAAGGGCGTGCAGCCCTTGCTCGACGCGGTGGTGGACTATCTGCCTAATCCGCTTGATCGCCCGGCGATCAAGGGCGTCGATATGGACGATCCGGAAAAGGAACTTGTCCGCAAGTCGGACGACAAGGAGCCGCTGTCGCTCTTGGCGTTCAAGATTATGGACGACCCGTTCGTGGGCACCATCACCTTCTGCCGCATCTATTCCGGCGTGCTGAACGCTGGCGACGGCTTGCTGAACTCGACGCGCGACAAGAAGGAGCGTGCGGGCCGCATGCTGCTCATGCACGCCAACAACCGCGAAGACATCAAGGAAGCCTACGCCGGCGACATCGTGGCGCTCGCGGGCCTCAAGGAAGTACGCACTGGCGACACGCTCTGCGATCCGCAGAAGCCGGTGATCCTTGAGCGCATGATTTTTCCGGAGCCGGTTATCGAAGTGGCGATTGAGCCGAAGTCAAAGGCCGATCAGGAAAAGCTGGGCGTGGCGCTCTCCAAGCTCGCCGCGGAAGATCCGTCTTTCCGCGTGAGCACGGACCAAGAAAGCGGTCAGACCATTCTCAAGGGGATGGGTGAATTGCACTTGGACATCAAGGTCGACATCCTGCGCCGCACCTACAAGGTCGAAGCCACAGTCGGGGCGCCGCAGGTGGCGTACCGCGAAAAGCTCGGCAAGGCTGCTACCATCGACTACACGCACAAGAAGCAGACCGGAGGCTCCGGTCAGTTCGCGCGCGTGAAGCTGGTGTTTGAGCCGGGCGAACCGGGCACGGGCTTTGTGTTCGACAACGCCATCGTCGGCGGCGCGGTGCCGAAGGAGTATGTGCCGGGCGTGGAGAAGGGCCTGAACATGAGCAAGGAAAACGGCTTGCTTGCAGGCTTTCCGCTCATCGACTTCAAGGCGACGCTGATCGACGGCGCCTATCACGACGTCGACTCCAACGTGCTGACATTCCAGATCGCTTCCCAGGCCGCGTTTCGCGAGTTGAAGGAGCAGGGCGATCCGCGCTTGCTCGAACCGATCATGAAAGTCGAAGTCACCAGCCCCGAAGAGTATGTGGGCTCTGTGATCGGCGATCTGAATTCGCGGCGCGGCATGATCCAAGGCCAAGACATGCGCGGCAACGCCACCATCATCAACGCGATGGTGCCGCTCGCCAACATGTTCGGCTACGTCAATACGTTGCGCTCGTTCAGCCAAGGCCGTGCGTCGTACGTAATGGAGTTCGACCATTACGAGGAAGTGCCGCGCGCGGTCGCGACGGAAGTGCTGGCGAAGCTGCGGGCCTAACCGCAGAATCAAACGCAGATCGGAAGGGCTGCTCCCGGAGGGGCGGCCCTTTTTCCGGCTAAAAAGTCAAAAAAAGAGAGCCGCCCCGGGAGGAGCGGCTCTCATGACGTTCAGAAACTGAAGCTCAGCGCGGCATGAAGTTCGTGTTGCCACCGCCGGCCAGCAATTCGAAGAAGCTTGGCACGGCGCGCCGGAAGCTGGCGCCAGAGCGGTTTTGCTCGAGAAGCGTTCCGCCGCCAAAGTTCCAGCGAATGCCAACGCCCAACGTGTCGCCGTCGCCGCCGTCGAAGTCGACGTGTTGCCAACCGCCATAGATGCTGATCGGGGCGCTCGAGAACTGAAGCTCGCCGCCGACGCCGCCGCTCCAGAAGTCGCCGCCGCTTCCGCCGCTCACATCGATGTCGCCGTAGCCCAGGTTGACTTGAGCGGAGAAGTTGTCGCTGAAGAAGTGGCGAGCCTCGCCATCGACGTGGATGATGGCGATGTCGCCTTCAGTGTCGTTGTAGCCTACCTGGCCAGACCAGGTGGTGTTGCCGCGATACAGCTGTCCGAAGCCGCCGATGCTCCAGCTGTCGGCGCTGCTGCTGCCACCGAGGTCGAGAGACTGGTAGCCCAAGAAGGCGCCGATGGCGCTGGTGTCGCTGCGGTTGAACAGGAAGCCGTCGATGCTGAAGGCATCGCCGTCGCCATCTTCAACTGACGAATATGCGCCATTGACTTGGAAGTTGCTGCCCAAGAGGGCGGCGCCATCCACAGTAAGGGTGCTGATGTCAGTCCCCGAACCAAAATCAGTGTTCTGATAGGACAGGCCGACATGGCCCTGGGCGTGCGCTGCGCCCGCAGTCATCAAGGCGGCAATTGCCGCGCCGACGAATACTTTGGTCTTCATTGGTGATACCCCATAACTATTGGGCCCTCTTATGTCGCTTGGGCGGGGCCGTTTTCCCTTAGCCTTCAATCGTAACAGGGCGCTTTCGCGGCTCAACCGTTGGGCGACGAATGCATGGGGTTGTCGCCCGAAAGCCACGCCTTCAGGCACGCAAAGGAACTGGTCCGGCATCCAATCTGGAGTCTGGGCGCATCTGGTGGCTGAAGGTCAATTTGGGGGTGAAGGCATGCGATCACTTTGGCACTTGCGGCGGCGGCTAGCTGCGGTCGCGACCGCGGCCGTGATGGTCACGGCGTGTGCGACCCCGTCAAGCCGTACAGCTTCGCTGGTGCACACAGAGGACGCAGAGCGGTTCGCAACGCTTCTCTCCGATGGCGCTCCAAGTGCAGCGATGCTGCAAGCAGGCTACCTGGCGCCGGGTACGGTGGGGATCGAGATATTCACGCCCCATCGCATTCAGAGCGCCGACAATCTTGCGGCCAATGTCGCCGCCAATTTGGCGCGTTATCAGCATGCAGTCGCTGTGTGCTTGCCGGCGGCGCGAGTGATCGAGCCGCGCGCCACCGCCGTGCTACAACGCACGGCGACGCTGCTCGGCCAAGAAGGCAATCCCGCTTCTGCATACTTTCTCTTCGGCGCCAACAATTCAGGCGGCACCGCCGACGAGCGGGGATTGGCGATCGGCTTGGAGGTAGTCTGCGATGGCAAATCCAGCGCGGAAGACGCCGCTCGCGTCTTTGAGGAGTTCTTGGCCCATGAGGTCGTGCACGTGTATCAGGCGCGGGCGCGGGCCAATGCCGGAGAGATCAGTTTCGATTTGCTCTATGCGGCGCTCAATGAAGGCGTCGCCGATTTCGTGATGGAGCTCAGCCTCGATCGCGCCACAGACTCCAACGGCGCGCGCAACGCATATGGATTGGCGCACGAGCGCGAGATGTGGCGGGCGTTTCTGGCGGACTATCGACCTGGCGAATGGACGCAGAATTCCTGGTTCTATGGGCCCGGCGCCGAGGGGCGTCCAGCGGACATGGGTTACTGGATCGGGCAGCGCATCGCCGAAGCCTACTATGAACAGGCGACGGACAAATCGCAGGCGCTGCGAGACCTGCTCGAACTTCGCGATCCAGCCGCGATCCTGGCGCGCAGCGGCTATGGCGCGGGCTGGTAGGTTCGATCCTTAAGCATGGCGATTGCGCGCGACGGCGCAGCTGCCTAAGCACTGGCGCCAGAGGGTTCGCGGGCGCCATGCAATACAGACCGGAGATCGACGGCCTGCGCGCGGTGGCGGTCCTGCCGGTGCTCATGTTTCATGCCGGGCTCTCGGTCTTTTCCGGCGGCTATGTCGGCGTCGATGTCTTCTTCGTCATTTCGGGGTTCTTGATCACCGGCCTTATCCGCGAGGACCTTGCGCGCGGGAACTTCTCGATCCTCGGGTTTTACGAGCGACGCGTGCGACGCATTCTGCCGGCGCTGACGTTCACCGTGCTGGCGACCAGCGTGGTCGCGTTTGCGGTGATGTTGCCAAGCTTCCTGGTCGATTATTCGAAGAGTCTCGTCTCGGTTTCGACCTTCTTTTCCAACATCTATTTCTGGCGCTTCTCAGGGTACTTCGACGCAAGCGCGACGCTGCGGCCGATGCTGCACACGTGGTCGCTCGCGGTTGAGGAGCAATTCTACATCTTCATGCCGATCGCGGCGTACGTTGTTTATCGGTTCCTTCAGCGCGCCTGGCTCTGGATTTTCGCCGCCGCCGCGCTCGCTTCACTCGCGCTTTCGATTGTCGCCATGCAGATCGGCCCTACCGCCAATTTCTTCTTGCTGCCGACGCGCGCGTGGGAACTGCTGTTGGGCGCTTTGTTTGCGAGCATCCCTGCGCGCGCGCCGCGCGGGGCCATCGATCAAGTCATGGCAGCGGGCGGTCTTGGTCTTATCCTCTGGGCCGTCTTCGCGTATGATGAGGCGACGCCGTTTCCAGGGCTCACCGCACTCGCTCCTTGTGTCGGCAGCGCGCTGATCATCTATTTCGCGCACCCGAAGGCAACGATTATTGGGCAGCTGCTTGCTTCAAAGCCGGCGGTTTGGATCGGGCTGATTTCCTATTCGCTCTACCTGGTGCATTGGCCAATTGCGGTGTTCTGGCGCTACATCACGCTGCAGGAACCGGGGCTGTGGGGTGCTATAGCCATCATCGCGCTCTCGATCCCGCTCGCGTGGGGGTCGTGGGCTTTCGTGGAGCGCCCGTTCCGAAAACGCGGTGGCGCCTCGAGCCTGCGCGTCGTGATGATCGGTCTGGGAGCGCTTGGCGTGATCGGCGCTATCGGCGCCTTCGGCTGGGCGAGCCATGGATTGCCGCAGCGATTTCGTGCAGAAACAGTCGAAGCGCCGGAGACAAGCGGCGACGCCGCGATTTCGTGGCGCAATGGCGTATGCTTCTTCGAAGGAACGCCGGATCTGTCGGCGTGGAGCGCGGACGCGTGCGTCATCAATCCAGGCGGCGGGACGCCCGCGCTGCTGTGGGGCGATTCCTTTGCGGCGCACTACGTGCCGGGCATAACACGCGCCACCGAAGGCGGATCGCTCCGGGTTTATGAATATACCGCGGCGGGTTGTCCGCCGGTGTTGAGTTACGATTCTTACGCGCGCCGCTGGTGCGCTGGCTTCAATGCGCGTGCGCTCGAGATTGTCGATGAGCTGGGCATCCAGCGGGTCATTCTTTCGGCGCGATGGATCGACTTGCGGCGCCGTGGCCTCGATCAGCTGCGCAGCACGCTGGAGGCGCTGCGTGAACGCGGCGTCGATGTCTATGTGGTTGGCCAGTCGCCGATCTTCATTGCGGACGTTACGGTGATTGGAGGCCGCGGCCATGATGCCTGGACTTTAGCAATGGACAGAATTGTCAACGAAGAGTTGCTCGAGATAGTGGAAGCCTCCGGCGCCCATTTCATCGATCCGTTGGCGACGCTGTGCGAGGGCGAGCTTTGCGCTCTTCGCGCCGACGGCCAGTACCTCTACTTCGACTATGGCCATTTCAGTCAGTCCGGCAGCACGCGCGCTGCAGCAGCCTATCTGCCGTTGACTGCAGACGAGCGATCCCCGTGAGCTCAAGTCAAACGCTCGCCAGCATCGTCACGCGGATCGCCTCAACCCGTGACGAGGCGAGCAAGATCGCGCGACTGTATCCGAACGATGTGCAGGCGCAGTTGCACGCCGGGGTAGGCTTTCGGCTCGCAGGGGCGCATGAAGATGCGCGCGCGGCTTTCGCTCGTGCGGCGCAGCTGCGTCCCGACAGCGCCGTGGCGTGCTACGAACTTGCGCTAACCCTCGAAGTGCTGGGCGAGCTTGATGCTGCGCGCGCGGCCTATCTGCGGACGGTGACGCTAGCTCCGGATTTTTATCGGGCCCACCATGCGCTTGTACAACTGCGCAAGCAGACGCCGGGCGACAATCAGGTGGAGGAGCTCGAGCGCCGCTTCGCCGAACCTGACGACGACGCGGGCTGGCGGCGACTTCACTACGGTCATGCGCTGGCGAAAAGTTATGAGGATCTCGGCGAGTTCGCGCGGGGGTTCGGATGGCTCGAGCGCGCCAAGGCGACGCGGCGGGCAACGCGACGGTTTGACGACGGCGGCGAGCGCGTGCTGATGCAGGCGGCTCGCGACAGCGCAGCACTGCTCAACGCGAGGGCGAGCGGGTACGCCAGCAATGAGCCCATCTTCGTCGTTGGGCTGGCGCGTTCGGGGACGACGTTGGTCGATCGCATTCTCGCCGCGCACCCAGACGTGGCGTCGGCGGGAGAACTCAGCAATTTCGGCGCGTTGTTCAAGGCCATGGCTGACACCAAGACTGAGTCGATGCTGGACGCGCCGACGTTTCAAGCAGGTGTGGCTGCGGATTTCGAGGCGCTGGGCCGCTTGTACATCGAAAGCACACGGCCGCTTTCTGGGGCAACGCCGCGTTTCGTCGACAAGGCGCCAGGCAATTACTCACTGGCGGCAGTGATCCTCAAGGCGTTGCCGGAGGCGCGCGTGATTTGCCTACGCCGCGAGCCGCTGGAGATGTGCCTCAGTTCGTATCGTCAGATATTCCCGACGGACGATCGATACTACGACTATGTGTACGACCTGTCGGACATAGCACGCAAAGTTGTACGGTTTGAGGAGCTGATCGCGCATTGGGGAGCTACGCTGGCGCCGGAGCGCTTCATGACGTTGTGTTACGAGGACCTTGTGGCCAATCAGATCGAGGAAACCCGGAAGCTCCTCGCATTCTGCGGGCTCTCCTGGGACAACAGATGTCTCGATTTTCACCTGGCGAGCGGCGCTGTGGCTACGCCAAGCGCGGGGCAAGTGCGACAACCCATGAACGCGGGCGCGGTCGGGCGCTGGCGTCGGTACGGGAGCTTGCTCGATCCAGCAAGAGAGGTGCTGACGGCGCATGGCTTGGCCCCCGCCGACTGAGCGATGGGTTTCGTCAAGCGGCCGGGATGTGGTAGGTTTTGCTCGAAGAGGAGCGATCGCATGCAGCCCTTGGTGTTGGGGAAGAGTTACTTGGTGGCGTTCTGCAAGAGCTGCGGCGTTGGCTTCAGGGTACGCGAGGAGCCGCTGTTCGAGGGAAAAGAGGTCAGGATCGAGAAGCCGGAGACGCACACTTGTCGTGGATGCGGCCACATGGCGGAGTATGCGCCGCGTGAGTTGCGTGTCGCCAAGTACCAGAAGGAAGGTCTTGGTCTGCGCAAGCGCCGCCAAGGCTGAGAGCGCCGCGCCGTGAGCCTGAGCGATGACGTGGAAGCAAGGCTCGCGCGGGTTGTGGCGCGCGTACCGAGCCAGCGTGCTGAGGCCGAACAGCTCGTTCGCGATCGTCCCGGCGATGCGCGCGCGTTGGTCAGCGCCGCTGCGCTCTTCCGCGCCGCGGGGGATCTGAACGCTGCTCGAAGCGCCCTGCGAACGGCGCCGCGAGAGGGTGCTGATGCGACTCACGTCTGGTTCGAGGCTGGCGTCGTGGAGGAATATCTCGGCGCTTTCGAGGATGCGGCTGAGTGTTATCGGGCGGCGTTGGGCGAGGAGCCGTTGAATTTTCGCGCCCGTCAAGCGCTTGTACAAATCCGCAGGCAAACAGAGGCGGACAACGATATCGCGGAGCTGGAACGCCAGTTTCACATGGGCGGGGACCTCACGGGTTGGCGCGAAGCGCATCTTGGGCACGCGCTCGCCAAGACTTTCGAGGACCTCGGCGATATCGCGCAGTCCTTCGCGTGGCTGAAAGCGGGGAAGGCGCGCAGGGCCGCAGTTTCACCCTACGACAGCCGCCGCGAGGAGAGCCTCTTAGACGCGGCGGCGCAAACCAAGCCGGCGGGCGGCGACGTGGCCGGCGCGAAGGCGCCGATCTTCGTGGCTGGACTGCCGCGATCGGGAACAACGCTCGTCGAGCGCATTCTTTCGAGCCACGCCGAGGTTGCTTCGGCGGGGGAAATCGGAACGTTTGCAGAGTTGCACAAGATCCTGTCGGGCGTGCGCACCACGCCAACGATCGATGCCGAAACGCTTCGGGTGGAGCGTGTCGATTGGGGGCGTTTGGGTGCGCTCTACATTGAGGCAACACGCCCCCGCATTGGCGATGCGTTGCGTTTTGTGGACAAAGCGCCCAGCAATTATCTGCTTGCAAAAAAAATCCTTAGTGCATTGCCGGATGCGCGGGTAATTTGCGTGCGGCGCAATCCGCTCGATGCGGTGTTGAGCAATTTCCGACAGCTCTTTCCGATAGATGATCGCTACTACGATTACGTGTATGGGCTGGAATCCGCCGCCCACAAGGTTGTACAGTTCGAGCGCTTGATGGCGATATGGCGCGAGCAACTGGCGCCGGACCGGTTCATGGTTCTCGATTATGAGGCGCTGGTCGCGTCGCAGGAGCGGGAGACACGCGCCCTGCTCGCGTTCTGCGGTCTCGCCTGGGATGAACACTGCCTTGCGTTCCATGAGAACGCTTCAGGCGTGGCCACCCCCAGCGCCCGGCAAGTGCGCCAATCCATGAACGCGCAAGCCGTGGGCCGCGCGGCGCGGTATGGCGCGCTACTCGATCCTGCGCGCAGCGTGCTGGCGCGGGCGGGGGTGAAAAGTTAACGCTCGGGTCGCTCTGAAACCGCGATTTTCAAGGGAATTCGAGCGGTTGCGACTAGGCGGCGCCGGAGAATCCCTGCACCCATGGGCAGCGAAGCAAGGTGCGCTAGTGCGCGATCAGGAGGTGAGAAATGCCCGCAGCGATTTCATGCGTCACGATACCCGTCGATGATTTGGCGAAGTCGGTCGCGTTCTATCGCGACGGGCTTGGCATGACGCCGGAGGAGCAGGACGAGGACAGCGCCGCCTTCGACTTGGACGGGGTCTATCTCATCCTGTTGAATCGCAGTGAGTTTGGGGTGTTCGTCGAGAGTGTCGGGCATCGCCCCGCGCCGAAAGGGCAGTCGGAATCGATCCTCAGCTATTTCTGCAATTCCCGCGAGGAAGTTGACGCCCTGTTGAACAAGGCCAAGGGCGCGGGCGCGACGCTCTCGCCGGCCGAGGATGAAGAGGGCGCCTACTCGGGGTACTTCACCGACCCGGATGGGCACGTCTGGGAAGTTCTGTTCGATCCAGGCTGATCGACCGGGACAGCAATTGGTTTTCAGGGCGCGCCGGCGGTAGCGGGCGCGCTCTGTTTTTTTCCGCTTTTGGCGCGGCGAAGGCAGGATCGGTGAGACGTGGCCGGAGAAACCGGCGCCAAGGGCGTTGCTCCGGCGCATCGCTTCGGGCATAGATGGGGTCATACCCGGTCGGCGGCGCGAGACCCCTCACGCCGCCGCGACGCTGTTTTTGGGCAAGCAAGGCGGTTTGGCCGAACGACGGGCGGCGGGCGGCACTTAGGAGTTTAGCTCAGCTGGTAGAGCATCGGTCTCCAAAACCGAGGGTCGGGGGTTCGAGTCCCTCAACTCCTGCCACGCCCGCCTTTCGAGGCTTCAGGGGCCTTGCCGTGTCGCGGCGCCGGTCCGATGTGAAAGTTTGAGAGACTAGAGAAGCAATGACCACTGAGATGACCGACCAGGAATCCGAGCCTCAAAGAAAGCGCGGCGGGCCGCTGCAGTTCTTCGGCGAAGTGCGCGCTGAGGGGCGCAAGGTGACCTGGGCGACGCGTCAGGAAGTGACGGTGTCGGTCATCATGGTGCTGATCATGGCGCTGGCGGCGTCGGTGTTCTTCTTCTTGGTGGACACAACGCTTCGCTTTCTTATGAGTCTGCTATTGGGCGTTGGATCGTAAGCTGATGGAAGACGTGCAAACAGAAGCTGCGACGCCGTCGAGTTCGGGATCAGGACGCGCACGCTGGTACATCGTCCATGCCTACTCGAACTTCGAGGGCAAGGTCGCTGAGGCTATTCGCGACCAGGCGCAGCGCCAGGGCCTCGAAGGGCAGTTCGAGGACATCCAGGTCCCCACAGAAGAGGTCACTGAAGTGGTGCGCGGCGCCAAGAAAGTGCGCCAGCACCGCCACTTCCCAGGCTATGTTCTGGTGAAGATGGAGATGACGGACGAGGCCTACCACCTAGTCAAGAACACGCCCAAGGTGACGGGCTTCCTGGGAACCCAAAACAAGCCGCGGCCCGTGCCCGACAAAGAAGTCGAACGCATTTTGGGCCGTGTCGCCGAGCAGGGCGCCGCGAAGCCGCGCCCGGTCATCCATTTCGAGACTGGCGAACGCGTGCGTGTCTCCGACGGTCCGTTCCAGAGCTTCGAAGGCATGGTGTCGGAGGTCGATGAGATGCGCGGACGCCTCAAGGTCGCCGTGATGATCTTCGGCCGCGAAACCCCGGTCGATCTCGAGTATGGTCAGGTCGAAAAGATCCGCTAGTCAGCCAAGACGTAGCGGATCGGCACAATGACGCGTGCTCCAATCGGCGCGCGGGGCTCGTCAGCATTGACGACGTAGAGTCGCGAGAGCGCCAGTGCGGCGTCGCCGAAGCCGAATTCGGCAGGATCTTCGCTATGGACGACGCAATCCAAGGTGCGCGCTTCCGTGACCGTACAAAGCAGGCGCACGGCGCCTTCGATACCTTCTGATAGAGCCTGGGCGGGATAAGTGTCGCGATAATCCGAAGCAGTTGGTTGCTTTTCCGCCCACGGCACTCGCTGCACTTGCGCCTGCGCGGGAGATGCGCTCAGCGCCAGCAATGCTCCCGCAATTACGAACGCCCGCATGGTATAGTCTCCTGAAGCGTAGCAGCGCGTCGCTATCGTAAAGGTCGGGGAAAGTCACTGCGCGGCTTTTCGCTGGCGCATTCACCGCGAATGCGACACTGTCCGGCTTCTCGCGATGGAGGGGGCAATGGCTGGGCAAACCCGGAAGACCGCCGGCTTTGGCTTTGTCGCCATGTTTTTGTTGGCAGTGTTTGCCATCGTCGCCGCGGCAAGCTTCCTGCTGCCGACCACGGTTGGGCGTTTGGTCGCCGATTTGTGGGTCGGCGTCATGTCTTCGATAGGCCAACTGCTTGGCGGATAGCGGTTAGTCCGCTTTGCGTTCACCCCAGTTGAACACGAACGTCATCAGGAAGAGCGCGAGGTACGTCATCGCAAAGCCGAACCAGACCATGACGACGACGGCGCCGTCGAGGCTGAGGGACTCCCTCCACAGCTGATCAAACGGCAGTTGGTCGACGCCCGGTACAAGGCCTTCAGTGTCGCGCGCATTGGCGAGCATGGCTTCGCCCGCAGGCGATAGCGCGCCGCTCGTTTGCTTCAGCTGCTCGAGATTGTTCACCAGCCCCCATTGCGCGCGCCGCGCGCCGACCATCACCAGGATCAGCATCCCCAGCACAAAGCTGAAGAAGAAAAACGAGCCGGCGCGGGTGACGAAGCTGGCGCGGCGGATGAAGTAGTTGAGCGCGGCGATGTAGGCCGAGACGATCGTGAAAAAGACCGATAGCCCGGCCAGCAAAATGTCGGTGAATCCGATCAGTTCGGAAATGGTGTCGGCTTCGGTCATGGGCGTCCCTCCGGAGGCTTCATAACCTGTGCTGCGAAGACGTGGGCAGCCAAATTTGCTTCCGATCCCTTGCAGCTAAGAATGACTCGCAAACGCGGCCCTGCCGGAGCGGCACGCCGCGCCAATCGACAACGCGCAGCCGCGACGCCAATCTAGCGGCGGCTATTCGCGGGAGGGGCGGACATGCGCGTTGGCGTTTTTGGCTTGTTGTGCTTGGCGATGGCGGCGCTGTGGACGAGTGCTGGGCCCTCCGACGCGAGCGATCCGGTTCCGTGCACAGACCTCTTGCCGTTCAGCCCCGCCAACGTCGCCATCGAAGAGGAGATACTCGGCAAGCAGTGCGTGGTGCGCGACCGCATCAATGTGGGGGATCGCAAAATTCTGTTCGTCGACATCGTCGGCTACGCGGTCGAGGGAGACGCCCATCGCATGCGGCTCGCGCGCGAGGCAGTCGAGCGCTCAATCGAAACTTACGGCCGCTGGTTTCGCATCCCCGACACGCTGATCGTGTCAGGGCATTTCCGAGCCTTCACCGCATCGCTGCCTGATCAGCCCGATACGCGGGTGCTCGCGACCGCCAACGGCGAGCGCACCGGGTGCGTGATCGCGGTGGACGATGCTGCGCGGCATGCGGCTCACGGCGACGGCTCTGTCGATCTTTGGCAGTTCCAGCGCACGATTGCGCATGAGTTCTTTCACTGCATTCAGGTGACCGACCCGCTGGTTGATCATGGCTATGTGGTCTGGCGTGACGAAGGCTCGGCGGATTATTTCGCCGAGCAAGCCATACCGGAGTCGCGGCCGAATCCGGTTTTTTACGATCGCTTGTCGCGGCTCGCCGCCGAGCCGCTGCCGGAACTTGGCTACAGCGCCTATCCCTTTATCGCTTATCTGGGACGTCAGCGCGGCGCGCCGGCAGTGGTCGACCTCTTGCGCGGCGCCGTGCGCGACGACGACAGTCTTGACGCAAGCTACGAGACGCTGCGCACGATCCCGGACGTCGACACGCTCTTCCACGACTTCGTCAAGGCTTGGCTAGACGGCTTTCTGACCGATGGCAACGGCCACCCCTTCGCGCCGCCGCTGCCGCGTCTGCCCGAGCCGTTGCCCATCGAGCGCGAGACGGTGCTGTCGCGCGCGGGGGTAATGCCGTTCGTCGCCGACATCGGCATGTACCAGCTGGGCCGCGGCGTATCATGGGAACTGGCCGCGCCCGATCCTGACCACGCGTTGGCGTCGTGGCGCGTCTATGACGGCGCAGAGTGGAGCCGTCTGCGTACGACCGTTGATGGCTGCGAGGAAGGTAAGCGCGGGGTCATTCTGCTGACCAACACGCGTGGCGCCGACGCCGCCGACTTCGATATCGCGATCCGTGAGAACGCCGAGCCGATGCGCAATTGTACCTGTCCGGTCGGGTCATGGCGCATGAGCACGGAAGATCTACGCGCCTCGCCATTTGCGCGCACGATGCCCGGCGACCTCGTCAGCGGCGCCATGGTGCTCACTTTCGATGGCGCGGGGCGGGCAACGGTGCACTACGAGGACATTACTTTCGAAAGCGCCATCGATCGCACGAGTTCGATGCGTTCGATCCTGTCAGGCACATTTTCGTGGACCTACACCCGCCGCCCTTGGGATGCCCGCCTTGCAGGCGTGGCCGCGCCTTCTGGCCCTGGCGTCGACGCGATGACTTTGGAGCGGGTCAGCACCGGCGGCGATGCGCGCTGGCGCGTGCAATTCGTGGGACGCGGCGGTGTTGTCGGCGAAAGCTCGCGGCCGTTCCGCGGCGATAATTCCGGCTCGCGCGCATTCTCAGCTGCTGTGTGCGAGGGCGGCGAGTTGCGCTTGCGCCCGGGGGCGTTGCCTAACGATCCGGGTCCGCCGTGGACCGGAACGTATAGGCGTATGTAGGAGGGGTCTCCTGGCGCGAGTGTTTCGGTTGCTCCAGACGCGACAACGATTACCTGTCGAACGTGGGTGGGGCTGGTCGCGCGGGCTGAGGACTGGCGCTGGTCCTGGCCGCGGCTGAGGTAAAAGGCCGGCTTCCAGCCGGCATCCTGTTCCCCCTTCCCAAACCCGCCCCCGCCCACTATAAGCCGCCGCTTCCGCGTGGGAGGGGATTTGCCGCCCGCACCACGCACCCACTCAGGTCGGGCGGTTTAGCGATCGTCCGGCGTTAAGCGAGAGGCCAACATGGCTAAGAAGGTACTGGGGCAGATTAAGCTCCAGGTGCCGGCTGGCGCTGCCAACCCGTCACCTCCAATCGGTCCCGCGCTCGGTCAGCGCGGTCTCAACATCATGGAATTCTGCAAAGGC
>CAYRHK010000032.1:0-13664 GCA_964423825.1 uncultured Terricaulis sp.
CTTCAGACGAGACAACGGTGAGCGCAGATCGTGGCTGACACAGGCCAGCAATAGCTAGCGCTGCTCGATGTGGCGGCGTATGCGCTGGCGCATGTCGAAGAAGGCGAGCGCGGCGGCACGCACTTCACGGGCGCCGCGGACGCGGAAATGACCCGCGTCCTCGCCGCGACCGAAACGCTCCATGGCGTCGGAGAGTTGTTCGATCGGGCGCACCTGATTGCGGATGAAGATGATCGAAGCGATCACGAGAAAGAGCGTGGCGCCGGTGATCCAGGCGACGAACAAGGGCCCCGAGCGCGCTTGCACGCGGTCGCGAAACGCCTTGACCTGGAACACGCCCTCTTGGGTGGGTACGCGGATGATTACCCGCGAGCCGGGGCAGGTTGAGTCGTACCAAACCTCTCGCTGCAGATCGCGCGTCAGCGCGCGGGTGAAGAGCCGGTCGAGCGTCGAGCCGTAGGGACGGCAACGCGGCAGTTCCAGCGGCGCGCCAGGTTGCAGCTCCAATTCGAGCCGCAGCGGACTCTGCGCCAACGCCTGCAAATGCGCGAGGTTCTCAGGTGTGGGGTCGCGCTCATAGAGCTGGATGAGGAGCGCTGTGTCGGCGGCCACGCCTTGGCTCATGCGCTTTGAGGTCGCCTGCCAGTGGTCGTCGAGGAAGATGATGGTGATGATCAGCTGCAGCAACGCCGCCGGCGCCACAATGATGAGGAGCGTGCGCCAATAGAGCCCCTTGGGCAGCATGTCGCGAAAGCGGAAGAGGGGACGCGTTGCCCGCAGTTGCTGGCTGGGGGGGCGATCCCGGCTTGGGCTTGTGCCCCGAACATCGGTCATGTGCGTGCTTTCAAGAACGCGCGCGCGCGAGCCCTGTATTGACCTGGCGATACATTCAAATAGCCATCCACCTCCTGTTGAACGAACGCGTCAACGTCTTCCATATAACGCGTCTCGGTTACTCTAGCCCGATATTTCCAGTTACCGATGGCGGCGAGAAGCCTTAAGTCGTCAATGTCCATAACGGCGCCATGCCGCTCAACGAGCAAATCGAAAGCAGCGGTGGCATCTTCGGCTTCGTGCTTGGAGTCCGCGCAGAACCCTAGGTTTTCTGCGCGTCGCAGCATCGGTTGAACAGCAATAAACCCGATGGTGGCGGCGTCCAGCCAAGCGCGCCGATCGAGAGCCGCGTTGACCAGATCGAGACTCGTGCTCCCGGTCCAACCAGCAGCTGTCAAGAGCCGCTGAGCTGCGTGTCGTACTGCGTGGCTGGGGTCGTTGCGGAGGGGTTCAATAACAGTCGCGTCCTTGAAGCCGAGAGCCTGCAGCGCGCCAACCGTTGCGGCCCTCGATTTCGGGTCCGTGGATGCGTTTAGGAATGTTACTAGAGATGGGACCACATTGGGGTCACCCAACCTCACCAGTGCTTCGAGGATGACATTCTGGGGGTCGTAAGTCTCACGCGGCAGCAGGGATATCAGTACAGAAGCAAGCTTCGGATCCTTGCGTTCTGCTAGATATCGGATGGCCCAGTCGCGGTCACTGACGCTGGTCCGGTCATCGCTCTTGCGCGGCCTTGTCCATTCTTCCAGCACGACGTGCATTATTTCGTTTGCGCCGTTGACGTGAGAGAGTGCTACGATGACATCAGACACTGCTCGAGTTGACTTCCTCTTCGCAAACACGTCGCGGGCGAATTCGAGAATTGCCCTGTCCGCAACGGGCGCCCGCATGTTGCTAAGAGCATAAAGAATTGAATTTGTGTCGTCCCACTTTGTCGTGGGTTGCTCGTGGAGCAGTCTTGTAAGTTTCTGCGCGGATTCGTTCGTGTGAGCGGAGGCTAGTTGCACGTAGGCCTCGCGCCTAACGCTCTCGTGTTTCGAATGCAAGTCGGAGCCAAACATGTTGCTTCCTTCTCTCAATCGACCGCCAGCCTGTAGCCGACGCCGCGCACGGTCTGCAGAAACACCGGCGCGCGTGGGTCGATTTCGAGCTTGCGACGCAGCCGCGTGATTTGCACGTCGACGGATCGTTCGAGTCCGGCGCCGGTGCGCTTGGCCAAGTCCTCGCGGCTCACTTCCTCACCGGGGCGCGCGGCCAGCACGCGCAGCAGCGCCACCTCCGCTTCAGTGAGCCGCACTGGTGCGCCCTCGCGTGTGAGGTCGCCGCGCGCAGCGTTGAACGCGTACGGACCGAAGGCGACCACCTCCGGCGCTTCGCCGCGGTTTGCGACGGCGCGGCGCAGAATGGCGTTGATGCGCAGCGCCAATTCCGCGGGCTCGAACGGTTTCGGGACATAGTCGTCGGCGCCAATGGAGAGCCCGCGAATGCGATCCTCCGGCATCCCGCGCGCGGTCAACAGAACGATCGGCACCTTGGAAGATCGGCGGACACTGGCGGCGAGCGAAAAACCGTCTTCGACCGGCATCATGACGTCGAGGACGAGCAGATCGAAATCCATGGCAGCGAGCAGCTTCCGGGCGCCGGCGGCGTCCGCAGCGGCGGAGACCCGGGCGCCGGCCTGGGTCAGATAGCGCTTCAGCAATTCGCGAATGCGGTCGTCGTCATCGACCAAAAGCAGGTGCGGGGCGCGGTCGAGCGCATCGAACGCCGGGGGTGCGGTTAATTCGTGCCCCATTATCTCCTCTCGCGGTCAAACGTTGCGCACTCTTAGCCGTTGCGTTGACAGCTATAGCGCGATCCACTGAAAGACTACAAAAAACTCCCGGCGTATTATGCTGGGCGCAGACGGAGGATAGCCCATGGCCGCGATACCTTTCCATGACCGCGATGGCTGGGTGTGGATGGATGGGGAGTTCGTGCCCCAGCGCGAGGCCAAGGTCCATGTGCTGACGCATGCGCTGCACTACGCGTCCTGCGTCTTCGAGGGTGAACGCGCCTATGGCGGGGTGGTGTTCAAGAGCCGCGAGCACAGCGAAAGACTGCACCATTCCGCGCGCATTCTTGGCTACAAAGCGCCGTTCAGCGTCGAGGAGCTTGACCGCGCCAAGGCCGAACTCGTCGCCAAGATGGGCTTCTCCGATTGCTATCTGCGCGCGCTCGCCTTCCGCGGCTCCGAGCAATTGGGCGTGTCAGCCAAGAACAACACCATCCGCGTCGCCATCGCGGCCTGGGAATGGGGCGATTACTTCGCCGATAAGATGAAGGGCATTCGCCTCATGGTGGCGCCGTGGCGCCGGCCCGCGCCGGACACGGCGCCGGCGAATGCAAAAGCGGCGGGTTTGTACATGATCTGCACGCTCTCAAAGCACGCCGCAGAGGACGCCGGCTTCAACGATGCGCTGATGTTCGATTGGCGCGGTCAGATCGCGGAAGCGACCGGCGCCAATATCTTCTTCGTGCGCGATGGCGTCATTCATACGCCGACGCCGGATTGTTTCCTCAATGGCCTGACACGCCAGACTGTGATCAGCCTCGCACGCGACGCCGGAGTCGAAGTCGTTGAGCGCGCGATCTTCCCCAATGAATTGGCGACGTTCGACGAAGCCTTCCTCACTGGCTCGGCCGCCGAGATCACGCCGATCCGCGAAATCGCCGGCCTCGCCTACAAGCCGGGCGCAATGTGCGAGCAGGTGATCGAGGCTTACCGTGTGGAGACGCGCGGCAAGGGCGCAGCGAAGAAAAGCGCGGCCTGATTAACTCACTCCTCCGTGACAAGAAAATGCCCATGCATCGCGGCGATCGGTTCGCCGCGTTCGGCTTGCCAGGCTTCAGCTTGTACATTGGCGATGCGGCGTCCGATCTTGACGACGCGGGCGCGCGCGTACGTGTCGCGCGGTTTGCCAGAGCGCAGATAATCGAAGCCGACATCGATGGTTTTCGGAAACGCTTCGCTCTTCGAGGCGATGGCGAGTTGCGTGAGTGCTGTAAGCTCCATCAGCGCGCCGATGACGCCGCCGTGCAGCGCCGGTAATAACGGATTGCCCACCAGGTGCTCGGCGTAGGGCAGCACCAAAGTCAGCTCATCGCCGCGCAGCTCGGCGCGCACGCCGAGGAACTGCGCGTAGGGGATGCGCGCGAGCGCGGCGGCGACGCGGTTCTGCGGGCTCACGGCGTTTTCGCCTTGCGCAGATTGGCGCCGACCTTGCGCCCAGTGTTGACCATGAACGCCGAGGTCGCGTGCGCGATCGGGTTGTCCGGCGTATCCTCGAACGCCACCGCGCGGACGAACGCGACGTTGCGGCCGATCTTGTAGCAGAACGCTTCCGCCATGACGTCGCGGCCGGGTTCGGCGGGGCGCATATAGTCGATCCGTAGATCGATGGTGGCGACCGTCGAGGGCTCGCGCATGGCGAGCACGGCGGCCATGCCGCAGAGCTGGTCGAGAAAGGTTGTGATGACGCCGCCGGCGATGACGCCGGTGTCGGGATCGCCGACGATCTCGGGGCTATAGGGCGCGCGTCCGCGCACGCGCCGGTTTTCAAAGCTGGTGACGTCCAGGCGCAGGGCGCGACCTTGCGGCGTCCATTGCATCATTTGGCGAACGCGTTCCGTCGCGTCGTCGCCGCCACCATAGCCATTAGTCTCGCTCATATCCGGTGATTAGGGTGCGGCAGGCCCCTTGTCACGGCTGGAAGTTGACGCGATGTCACGATTGTGGCGGTATGCGGAGCGGGGTGGATCACAAATGACGCAGTCAGCGGCGGTCGAGCCGATCGGAAAACGAGAGAAGACCAAGGCGGCCAATCGGCTGGCGATCTTGGCTGCGGCACGTGGGGTGTTCGCGGAGATGGGGTATGACGCGGCCTCGGTGCGCGACATCATTCGCCGCACCGAACTCGCGTCCGGCACGTTCTACAATTACTTCAAATCCAAAGAAGAGGTGTTCGAGGCGCTCGCCGATGACGGCGCCCGGCGCTTTCGCCCGATCCTCAGGCTCGCGCGCGAGCACGCGAAGAGCTTCGAGGATTATCTCAAGAGCGCGTTCGTCGCCTACTTCCGGTTCCTCGTTGAGGAGAACGCGCTCGATGGCAGGCCGATCGACGAACGCCGCCCGCATGTGCGCTCCGATACGCCCGAGATGATGGCGGTCTATCAGGAAGTGCGCCAAAGCCTCGACGAGGCGATTGCGCACGGCGATGCGCCGAAGGTGGACGCCGACTATCTCGCGTGCGCTTGCATTGGCATCGCGCAGGAGGTGGGTACCGCGATGTTGCGGCGCGCGCCTCCCGACGTTGACGCCGCCGCCGCATTCGCGTCTGGTCTCATTCTGGCGGGCCTCGCGGGCGCGCCCAAGCAAAGCTGAGCGGAGAAACGTTACATGTCATGGCTTCGCAAGGCTTTGGCGCATCTGGCGCTGTCGCGACCTGACGCCACGTTGGTGCGGGAAGCGGGGGGAGCGCCGCGGGTGGTGCGCGGCATGACGCTTGACGCGCGGATGCAGTTTTTGGAGCACAACGCGCGCAAGCGGGCGCTTCCATGGTCGCAGGTGACGCCTGAGATGCTGCGGGCGCAGACGGAAGCGGGCGCTGCGATGTTCGGTGGCGCCAAGGTGGGCGGGGTATCTGTAGAACGCGTCTTCATCACGGGCAGGAGCCATTCGACGCCGGCTCGGTTCTATCTGCCGCTGGTTCGCGACAATCGTGCGCCGATGCTGGTGTACTTTCATTTTGGCGGCGGCGTCATCGGTTCGCCGAACTGCTGCGAGCGTCTGTGTGCGCTGATCGCCAAGGCGGCGGGGGCGCCAGTCTTGTCTGTACAATACCGCCTGGCGCCGGAGCACAAATTCCCAGCGGGCCTGGAAGATTGCATCGCCGCCTATCAATGGGGGCTGGAGAATGCGGCGCGTTACGGCGCGCCGGTCGGCAAGGCGGCCGTGGGCGGGGATTCCATGGGCGGCAACTTCGCCGCCATCATTTCGCAGGAGTTTGCGCGCACAAAGGCGCCTGTGCTTCAGTTGCTGATCTATCCTGGCGTCGACTTCGCCAACGAGATGCAGTCGATGCGCGATTTCGCCGATGCTTGGCCGCTGACCGCGGAGACCATCGAATTCTTCATGCGCAAGTATCTGCCCGATGGCGCGGACCGAACCGCGCCGCGTTTGTCGCCGGGGCGGGTCGCGGATTTGAGCGGGCTGCCGCCAGCGCTCATTTATACCGCCGGCTTTGATATGCTGCTCGACCAGGGCGCGGACTACGCCGAGCGCTTGCGTGCGGCGGGCGTGAAGACCTCTTATGCCTGCTTTGAGACGCTGCCCCATGGGTTCGTGGCGTTCCCCACTGCGACGCGTGCAGCGGAAGCTGCGATCCAGCGGATCGCCAACGAAACCGCCGCCGCGCTCAAGGGGACGGCGTAGCTGCCCGCCCGCCTCGATCGCGGCGCGTGGGCGTGGGCGCTCTACGAATGGGCGCGCAATCCCTATGTGTTGCTGTGCATCATCTATGTGTTGGCGCCTTACATCGCGACAGTGGTGGTCGACGATCCGGTGCGCGGGCAGGCACTCATTTCCACATGGCATCGCAATGCCGGCATCGTGGTGGCGCTGACCGCGCCGTTCATCGGCGCCGCAACCGACGCGATGGGGCGGCGCAAGCCGCTCCTGTTCGCGATCACACTGGTGTTGGCGGCGGGCATGTTTGCGCAATGGTGGGCGCAGCCGGAGGGAGAGGGGCTTCCGCTGTGGGCGCTTGGCCTCACCATATCCGCTACGGGCGTGATGTTTGCGTGGTCGGAAGTACTGCACAACGCCATGATCACGCAAGCGGCGCCGCTTGACTCCGTTGCGCGTGCGTCTGGCCTGTCCCTGGCGCTGGGAAACGCATCTTCTGTGTTGCTGTTAGTGTTCGTGTTGGTGGCGTTTGCGTTGCCGGGCGTGCTGACGCTTCCTTTCGTGCCGGACGAACCCCTCTTCGGGCTTGATCGAGCCGCTTTCGAGAATTACCGCATCGTTGCGCCGCTTTGCGGCATATGGCTGGCCATCTTCGCGCTGCCGCTGTTTGTCTATTCGCGCGACCTTAATTCCACGGGCGAAGGGTTCGGCGCCGCGTTTCAGCGCGGCGTCCTCAATGTGGCGCGCACGATCGTCAAACTCAGGGATTATCGCAATGTGGCGCTCTTTCTGGTTGCGCGCATGCTCTACGCCGACGGCAAGACCGCGATCCTGATTTTCGCGGGGGTCTACGCTGCTGGCGTAATGGGCTGGGATGGGATCGAACTGCTCAGCATGGGGGTATTCGTCTCGATTTTCGCGGTGATTGGCGGCTTGTCGGCATCGTGGCTTGACGCGCGACTTGGGCCCAAGCGCGCGGTGTTGCTGGAGCTAAGCGCAACCATCGGGTGCTTGCTGGCGATGGTGTCGATCACGCCGGAGGCAATCTTCTTCAGCATCGCCACGTCATCGGAGGCAGTGTGGGGCGCGCCAATCTTCGAGACGGCTTCGGAGGTGGCTTACATGGTCGCAACCATGGTGATCGCGGTGGCGATTTCGGCCGCCTACGCTTCAAGCCGCACCTTGATGGCGCGGCTGTCGCCGAGAGGCATGGAAGGCGAATTGTTCGGCCTTTATGCGTTGGCCGGATCGGCAACCGCTTGGCTCGGGCCTGGTTTGGTGGAGTACTTCACCGAGGCATACGATAGCCAGCGTGCCGGTTTTGCGGCGATCGCCATTCTGCTGGTTGCGGGGGTCGCGCTGGTCGCGTGGGTGAAACCGCCGGCGGCGCACAGGTGAAAGCGCTTGGCGGCGCGTCCTAAAGGGTGGGCGCGGCGGTGCGCAGTTTCTTGTCGATCATGCGCCGTAGGCTCAGGGCGACGCGGTGTCTTTCTGTGGCGAGGGTGCGCGGCAGGTTCGCGAGCGTGCGCAGAGCGGCGACATGGGTGCGCACCACTTCCGGGTCGAGCGCGGTGGTTGCGCCCTGCGCTTGCACATAGCGCGCCATCTCTTGTGCGCCCAACTTCAGGTCCTGATCATCGATGTCACTCGCTGCGGCGACGAGATCGCGCAGGGCCTGGAATACCTCGCGGGCAGCGCGCGCGTCGCCTGCGGTTAGCGCGGCCGCGCGCGCCTCCAGTGCGGCGACATAGCCGCGCGCGATCTCTACGCGCGGATCGGCGTCGTCGGCCTCAGCGCTCTCTTGAACAACATCGTCGAGGCGGCGCCACGGGCCTGCGAAGACGGGATCGGCGCGTCGACGTCGACAAGGTCCTGCATAGGACGGCGAAGATACGAAGGGCTGAGGCCTGGCGATCACCGTGCGGATGCGCCGCTTCAGTTCGACTCCCGATATGGGCTTGCGCATGAAGGCGTCAGCGCCGGCGCGACGGGCTGCTTCGACATTGGCATGCGCGCTCTTTGACGACAGCATGAACATGTTCAAGGCTGGGTTGGGGGCGCCGTCGCCGGTTCGTACACGGCGTACAAGATCGAGCGCTTCCGCGCCGCTATCGATCCACTCGATGAACAGCACGTCGGGATTGTTGTGCACCAACATCGACCAGGCGTCTTCGGCGTTGGATGCGCCGAGTGCGCGCCCGAAGCCCATGATGCGCAGCTGCTCGATGGTCAGGTTGCGCTCAAACTGGCTTGTGTCCACCACAAGCGCCGTCAGCTGCGACCAGTCGCGCTCCTGATCCCGCGGCATTGCCGTGCGCTCCCACACCTTCCAAGCGGGGATGATACCTTATGCAAGCTTCCCAAATGTTTAGATTTTGCGTTTTGATGCGTTAACGCGCTGGCCGATGGTGTGAATGCGTAAGGGGGGATTCAGCGCGAAGAGCGATGGCGTTTGGCCCGTCGGTCGCCAATGAAGGTTAACGGGGTCAAATAGAGGCGAGGTCTTGGGACGGCCGCACACCACGCGTCGGCGATGCGATCGCGCGGGTGCGGGTCGCCGCGGCGCTTGGGCTCAGCTGATCTGGCGCCAAGTATAGGTCGCGCCGATATCGGTAAACGTCGCGTTCCAGGCCGCGCGCACGTCGTCCTCGCTGACATTATGGTCGCGACCGTGGGCGATGAAATAGATGTCGAAGGCCACACCCTGCGCCGCGGGGCCGAACTGCGCTTGCACGAGCGGCGTCAGCTCCTGTCCCTCGCGCGGCGAGTAGATGCTGTAGAGGCCTGAGTGCTGGCGCATGTCGGAAATCAGGATCAGCCGGCGATTGGGAACATCCGCGTTGAACTCGTCGCTGCCGAGCCAGCGGTGCACGTACTCGACGATCGGGCTTGAATCGGCCTGCGAGGGCGCGCGCAGGCTTTCGATCACGCCTTCAGCCGCGCCGACAAAGCGCTCCTGAAAGTCGCGCTGGGTGTAGCGGCGGCCGCGATAGAGGTCCGACCAGAACGAGGGCACTCCGGGATTGCACACCGAGAACAACGGTCGCACCGACTGGTCGGCGTCGAGCGAGACGATCGAGAACTTCTGGTAGCGCTGCGTATCGCGCTGTGCGTTTTCGACGATTTCCGAGAGCGTGGCGCCAATGGATGGCGCCCAGATGTCGGTGCGGTCGACGATCACGACCGTATGCCCGGCAAGCGCGCGCGAGGTGGGGCAGAGCGTTTCGGGATCGAGGTCGGCGGGCCGGAACGCCCAGACGACGAGCGTCAGCGTGAGAAGGCCGGCGAGCACGCCCCCAGTCGCGAAAGCGTAGAGGCGGTTGGCTTGTCTGCGGTCGCGCATCAGCGGCGCCCCCGGCGCAGGGAGAAGAATTGCGGACGGGCGGCGACCAGTTCGGGGCGCTGTTCCTCTTCTTCCTCCGGTTCAGTCACCGTCACGTCAGTGGACTTCGGCGTCGTCAGCGTCAGCGCGCGCGAGGTCGAGCCATCGAACTCGGTGCGGACATTGGCGGTGGCGGTATCGGCGATCGATTTCAGGAATGGCTGCAATTCGTCCTGATAGAAGGAGCGATACTCCGCTTCGAGCTGCGCCCGAGCGCCGGCGATTTGGCTCTTGCACGCGGTGATGTGCGTGGTGGCGCGTAGAAACGAAGCGTTGAGGCTTTCCAGCACTTCGGCGCTGCGCGGGGGCGCAGCATCGTCGAACGGATCGTCGTCGAAGGAGGAGGGCGCGCGCGTTGAGCGCGCCGCGCGGTTGGCGTCGCGGTAGATCTCGATGGCGTCGCGGCCTTCGCTGATAAGCTCGGCGGCGGTGAAGTCCCAGGTCGCGGCGTTGTCCTGCGTGCGCGCGATGGCTTGACGCAGCGCGGCTACCATGCCCGCGCTCTTGGTCGCGACTTCGTTTAAAGCAGCGTCAGCCGCCTCCTTGGCTTCGTCCACATCCTCGGAGAGGCGCTCGGCGACTTCTTGGGTGCGTTCGCGCGCTTCCTCCATGCGCCGATGGCGGGGGCCGTAGCCCGGGTAGGGCTCGTCCCAATGGGCGCCGCGCGCGACGGCGAAAATGCCGATCAACAGCGCGATCACGAACAGCAACAGCGATTCCAATTGCTGAAACGGTTCGAACGGCGCGCTTGCGATCGAAGTCAGGATGTTGTCGGGCGCAGGCGCATCGAGCGCGCTATGCGAAAGCGCGTAGCGATAATGCGCGATGTAGAACGCAAACAGCAGCAGCAGCACCCCGCCCACGACCAGCGATGGGATCGCCCAGATGCGATGCACCGCGCCCTTGCCGTCGGCGCCGCGATAATTGAGGTAGCGCCAGGGGCCGGCGCCCATCAGCGAACCGGTGAGCACCACCAGCACCGAAATCATCAGCGCCGTGGCCCAGCCTTGTACAAGACCGCCGGGGCTGGCCTGGCCGATGAACCAGCCATTGGCGGCGACTTCGACGGTGAACAACAGCGCCAGCCAGAATACCTTGCGCCAGAACACGTCATCGTAGCTCGGCTCTGTTTCGGTGAGATCGTGCTGGATGCGAAACGCGCGATAGTCGCGGTAGGCGCGGGCGAAATCGGTTTGCGCGTTGTTGAGTTCGAGGCTGACCGCGCTTTGCGCGCGCGCCTTCTTGGCGCGAAACTGCGTGAGGATGGTCTGCGGCTCGCCCGCGAGCGCTTCGAGATCCTGCGGCAGGGTGGTGAAATCCTGGCCCGAGCCCACGCCCAAAATCTCGTTGGCGCGCTGATTGATTGCGCCTTCGATACGGCTCACCACCATGGCCTCGACCGGCGATATGCCGCTGTCGTCGGAGGCGGGGATGTTCTTGGCGCCGTCGGCGGCGCCGCGATCGGAGAGCTTCAGTTCGGCGCCGAGCTGCGCGGCTGAAAATTTGGGAATGGCAGCCTCCCTAGTTGTTTGGACGCGCGTGCGCGACCGATCTTGAATCGGGCGCTAAGCCGATCCTGAGGCGATTTCGGGGCGCGGAGGTTGCTTTGCGGAAAGGTGGGGGCGCCTCTATCGCGGTCGCGCGATCTTGAGATCGACCTGCACGCCAGCGGCGGATCCATTGCAATTTCCAGCTACTCGCGAGCTATTGTCTATTCCGTCGTGTTCGGGGAGCGGGCCGGGGCGTGGGACGGATCGCGCCCGAAAGCAGATCGAGTGTAACGGCGCGCATTTCCGTTATCGTAGTTTCTGTAGGGATTTTGCGAGCCGGATCCCAGAGCTTGAGCAGCTTTTTGAGGTCGGGAGAGGCCATGGTATTCACATGCGCACGGAGCGAGGAGAGTGATGCTCCAAGCCGTTGCGCTTCACCAAGCGGCAAGCCAAGGACCACGATTGTTGTCGCTTTAGCAATCAGCTCTTCAATTTTCTTCTGACCGGCTGCAGTCGGCTGGGCCCGACGACTTATCTGATCAAACAACTCCAGCTTACTCACGGCTTGAGCTCCCGGCGAATCGCTTTGGCGAGGTCGACAAGTTGGACTGATGCTTTGCGGCCGTAAATCTGCACAAATGTTTTGGGCGTTGTGACGCCCATTCGTTCGACAAATCGCTTGTCCTCGTCAAGGAACGAACCGATGGGCGCGTTGGTGGGCTCTAGCGCCTGCAACTCCACCTCGCGCCGCAATAGTCCGATGCCACTCTCCGGGCGACGCGCCAATCGTCCGAAATATTCTTGGTGCTCGTTAAGCGTCGCCCGATACCTGGTCGCAACGAAAAATGCCTTCTGTGATCCGCCGTTCATGTGACTGGTTATGTAACGCTGAAGCCCATCCAATCCCCAATTGGAAAGACGGTCTGGTACTGTGGGAGACACGATCAGGTCCGCTAGCGCTAGCGCGGCCGAGGATGTGTGCGTCTGCCCCGGCGGGCAATCAACGAGCACGTATTCGTATTCTTCGCGTAGGCGAGAGAGGAGACGCGACATTGCCTGCCTCGCTGAGGGAATGCCGCTTTGCCGCGCGAATTCAAACTCGAGATCCCAGAGTTCCTCGCCGTTGGAGACGAGCGCCGGAGGAACTTCGGCGCGCCCCTTGATGCGGTTTACTTGGCCGACAACGAACGGCGCGACATCTGCACCTGCATCGTGCGCAAGCGCCTTGATGGCGGACGCAAGCGAGCGCTCGGTCTCGCTTCGCTTCAGGGTCTGACCTGGGCCGATAAGTGCGATGCTGGCGCTGGCTTGAGGGTCGGCATCAACCACGACCACGGAAGACTTAAATTCCGAAACGATTGTGTCGGCGATCGCAATTACTAGCGTGGTCTTGCCCACGCCGCCTTTGCGATTGACGGCTGCCACGATCTTTCCTGTCATTGGCCCGCCATCGCAATCAACCGGTCCCGTAGCGGCGCGGAAAGGCGTGCGTCCAGATGGACATCGACCTCGGCGGGATCAGGCGTTCTGCGCTGCGGGCTCACCTCGAAGCGGAACTCCGCCATCACCGGTTCTTCCGCGTCACCGGCGGAGAGATCGAATGTGACCAATCCGATTGCGTGATCTGTACAGGCTTGCCGGATGATGTTCGTTTGAGCCTGACTGAGATTTGAGCGAGGGCAGACCAGATAGGCGAAGTGAGAAAAGCGCGCGTGAGCGAGCGCTTCGTGCACAGCAACCACGTTCGCTCCGCGGCGGTTCTTTAGTTCGAAACTGTAGACGTCGAGGTAGCGCCGGGGATCGTATTTGAATCGCCGAATGGCCGCCAGTGTGAAATCCGGCCTGGACCAACGGCCGGCGCCGGCAGCCCCGGCGGCAGTCGTCTTTTCAAACACGAACTCAGTAGGCGCCACTCTCAGAGAATCGAGACAGACTTGGCTTTGTAAGAATTCGCCAGCGCCGGGTTCTAGGAGTCGTTCCTCGAAGTCCGCCTCAATCCGCCAAACGCTGGTGGCGTCCCGTTGCACCATCTTGCGGCGGAGCAGTGCATTGATCGATTCAGAGAACGCGGGTCGATCAAGTACTTGGCCGACCCGTTGGGAGCACACCACTTCGAGGTCGGCCTGTGGCAGAGCATGCCCGTCCCTAGGCAAAACCTCCAGAATGGTTTTTGACCAAGGTTCCATCCCGCTTCATTACTTCGCGGAGAGCAAGAATTCCAGATGTGCCGCGAATCGACGCCGAAGCACTGCGATCCGGAAGCTCAAATGCCTGTCGGACCCGCCCGAACACGAGCGGATCACGGATCGCGAACTTAAAATTTGGGCCAATGGCAGTCCAACCGCCGCTCAAGCAGCGCTTTTCGTCCGCTTCCCCATCATCGCCGCGAACCGCTCGAACAGATAGTGACTATCCTGCGGCCCCGGGCTCGCCTCGGGATGGTACTGCACCGAGAACACTGGCTTGCCTTCAAGTTCGATGCCGCAATTGGAGCCGTCGAACAGCGAGA
>CAYRHK010000033.1:0-13609 GCA_964423825.1 uncultured Terricaulis sp.
GCGTGAAGCGCCGGTTGGAAACGATCCCGCGCGGAGCGCGCCGCAAGCGCCTCCCCTTTTTGTTTTTGCGCGCAGCTTGCGGCGCGCTCCGCTCTCCCGTTTTTTGGGGCGCCACGCCCAACAAGGATGGCGCGCGGGCGTAAACTCACGCTTCCAGCAGCACCTCGAAGCCGCCGAAGATCATGCGCTTGCCGTCGAATGGCATGGGAGACGCGCCGGGCTGCATACGCGGATCGGCCATGGCTTTGGCCATGCCGGCGTCGCGCGCGGCCTTGTCGGCCCACACAATCCAGGAGAACACGACGTTCTCACCCTCCTCGCATTTCACCGCCATGAAGAAGTCGGTGAGCTTGCCGCGCGGCACGTCATCGCCCCAGGTTTCGACAACCTTCAGCGCGCCGTGCTCCTTGAAGATGGGCGCCGCGATACGCGCCGCTTCCAGATAAGCGGCACGATTTTCATTCAACACCGGGATCACATAGCCATCGATGTACATTGGGCGCTCCCTAACCATTAAACGCTGCATCGAGCGTCGCGATATCGATCTTGCGCATGCCCATGAGTTTCTCCCACATGCGCCCTTGCGCAGCGGCATCCTTCGAACTCATCCACGCGCCGATTTGGGCGGGGATGATCTGCCACGACAGGCCGAAGCGATCCTTGCACCAGCCGCACATACTCTCGGCGCCGCCGTCGGCGATGAGCGCGTTCCAGATGCGATCGAGTTCAGTCTGGGTCTCGCACGAAACCACCAGCGACACCGCCTCGGAAAGCGGAAACATCGGCCCGCCATTCAGCGCGCTGAAGGCCACGCCTTCCAGCTCGAACCGCACCAGCATCGCGAGCCCCTCGGGCATGCGTTGACCCGGGCCGTAGCGATTGACGTCCACAATCCTGGAATTCGGAAACAGCGACACATAAAGGTTCGCCGCCTCCTCGGCTTTGTCATCGAACCAAAGGCACGTCGAAATGCGTTGCGGTTTGCTCATGATGTTCTCCCTTGCATCGTCCGATCAGCGCAGGCTCTGCGCCAGATCGTTCAGCTGATCGGCTGCGGCGCTCCAGCCCTGCTCGAATCCCATGGCGAGGTGGGCTTGACGATCTTCTTCACTCCAGTGTCGCGCGCCCCACACCATGTTCGTCATGCCCTCGCCTGCGTCTGTGAGTTCGACGAAACCGACCATGAAGGGCTTGCCCGCCGGCCGCCAGTCGCCGTCGAAAGCATCGGTGAACACCAATTTCTCACCAATGCGGACCTCGAGAAATTGTCCCGGCAGGCGGTTCACTTCGCCGTTTGGCCCGTTCATCACCACAAGACTGGCGCCGCCCGGGCGAATGTCCTGTTCGACATGGCTGACGCACCAAGGCTTCGGGCAATACCATTGCTTCAGCAGCTCTGGCTCTGTCCAGCAGCGCCACACCACGGCGCGTGGCGCGTCGATGGTGCGCGCGATCGAAAGGTCTCGCTCATTGCCATCACTCATCGCGAACTCCTCTAGGTCAGTTTCAAATGCTTAGCGATCTCACGGTTCTCCGCGCTTGGCTCGTTGATGGCCCAATCGATACCGAAGCGATCGCGGAGCTGGCCGTAGCGGTCGCCCCAGAATTGTTGCGCGAACGGCGTCACAACCTCGCACCCCGCCGCCACTGCGCGGTTCCACCACATGTCCCCATCGGCAACCACCAGCTGCATGGTGAAACCGTGTCCGCCCTTGGCGGCGGGCTGGCCCATCTCCGCAAACGTGTCCGACAGCATCAGTACGCCGCCATTAATGACGAGGCTCGCGTTGGCGATGCGCTCCGTGCCCGGCATCAACGTGGCGTCGCCATGCATCAGCGCGCCGAAGGCTTTGCGATAGAAGGCGATGGCGTCGCGGGCGCCATCAATGGCCAGATATGGAATCACGCCTTGCATGAGGCGTTCGCTAGAGTCAGTCATTGTCATCTCCCTTGAAGATTTACTTGCCCCCTTCGAGGCGCTCAGCCCGGAATTTCCGGCTCGGCGAGCTGCGCCAAAAGCGTGAGCGACTCTCCCCAACCGAGATAACAGGCCTCCGGCGGGATGAGGTCGGGAACGCCAGCCTGCTCGATGGTAAGTTCGGTTCCAACAAGCACCTGCTTGAAAGCTATAGTAACGCGCATTTCGCCAGGCAGATTGGGATCGTCGAACCGATCAGTATGGACGATGCGTTCGTTCGGCGTCAGTTCGACATATTTGACAGTGAAAGAATGACTGGCGCCGGTCGTGAAATTCGTGAAGCTCATCCGGTAGCCGCCGCCAACCTTGGCGTCGAACTCATGCATCTTGGCGGTGAAGCCGTGGGGCGGCAGCCATTTGCAGAGCGCATCCGCGTCCGCGAAAGCGCGATAGACCCGTTCCGGCGGCGCGCGCAGCACGCGATGCAGGCGAATAGTGCTCGGCATGGATCATTCCCTCCTGGAAAACAGCAGTTGGATGTAGCGCTTGAGATGCGCGATGCTCTCGCGCGCCGCTTGCGGATCGTTCTTGGCTTTGGCGAGGATGAAACCGCCCTGCAACACCGCTTGGGTGTGCAACGCCAGGCTCTCGGCGGTCCACTCGCCCGCGATCTTGTACACACGGCGCGCTGCTTCGATGTCGGCCACCAGGGTCGCGGCGTGGCCGCTAATGCTCGCCTCGCAGGCGGCGCGGATCTTGTCGGAAGCGCCGTAGACTTCCTGCACCATGGTTCCGACCAGGCAGGTGAATTCGCCCAGTTCGCCTTCGATGAGCCCAGCGCGAAATTCGACGTAGGCCAGTACGCGGTCGAGCGGGTCGGCGTGGCGATGGAATGGCGCCGAGGCAAACAGCGCCCCTGTCATCTGCGACCAGTACTGCGCCGCCGCGACGCCCAACGCTTCCTTCGACGGGAAGTGGTGGAAGAACGCGCCCTTGGTGACGCCCGCCGCGCGGCAGAGGTCATCGACGCTGGTTGCGGCAAAGCCCTGGGCGCGCACCAGCGCCACCGCCGCGTCCAGAAGTTTTTCCCGGGCATCGCGCGCGCCGGGCGGCGCGGCCCCGCCTCCGCGGGCGGGTCGTTGCCTTCGGGGCCTTTCCACTTTCGACATGGAACGATCATACCAACCAGTTGGTATGTGTCAACGCGCGTGGGTTCGACCTCCGGCGCGAGGCTGCTTAAGGTTTGGCGAGGTTGGAGATCGAGATGCGCGTTATCGTCCTGAGCATTCTTTTGGCGCTCTGCGCTTGCGCCGGCGAGCCCGCGCCGGAAACGCCTGAGGTCATTGCAGCGCGCGCGGCCTCGGCTGCGCCTGGCGATCCGCGCCTCGCAGAACTCTATCGCGGCGCCTGCTTCAACTGCCACAGCCAACCCGACGCGGGCGCGCCGCTTGCGCTCGACCGCACCGCCTGGAACGAACGCTGGGCGAAGGGCGAAGCGACTTTGCTCGATCACACCATCGCCGGCTTCAACGGCATGCCGGCGGGCGGGCAATGCTTTTCTTGTAGCGCCAACGATTATCGAGCACTCATTCGCTTCATGGCGGGACGAGAGGACTAGCGTGGTATCGCGTCGGGTTGTGCTGGCGGGGGCTGGCGGCATTGCGGGTGCGGGCGCGGCGGCGGCCGCGGGCTACCGCGCTTGGCGCGATCGCGAGCCGGCAGCGCCGCCGGCTGAGGACGCCGAGGGTCATCTCTTGTGGCGCAATTGGTCAGGCATCGAGCACGCGTACCCGCGTGAGCGTTTGGCGCCGGCGAGCGAGGACGAACTCTCGTCCATGCTGCAAAGCGCTGAGGCGCCGATCCGTCCGGTCGGCGCCGGCCACTCCTTCACTGGCCTTGCGACAACGGACGGCGCGCTTCTCTCGCTTGACCGCATGAAGGGCCTGCTCGCGCACGACGACGAAGCGCATCGCGCGACCTTTTGGGCCGGCACGCGGCTTGCCGAGATTGGTCCCGCGCTCTCGGCCATTGGCCAGGAGATGCCCAACCTGCCGGACATCAACGAACAATCGCTCGCAGGCGGCATCGCCACTGGCACCCACGGCACGGGCCGCGGCTATCGCGCGCTGCACGGCGAAATCCTGAGCTTCCGTATCGCGCTCGCGAATGGCGATATCCGCGACTGTTCGGCGACGGAGAATGCCGATCTCTTCGCCGCGGCGCGCGTGGGCCTGGGCGCGTTTGGAGTTATTACTCAGATCGAGTTGCAAAATGCGCCGCTCACGCGCGTGCGCAAGCGCACCTGGATCGCGGGGCTCGACGAAACGCTGGAGCAATGGCCAACGCTGCAAAGCGCGCATCGCAATGTCGAATTCTATGCCGTGCCGTTCACCGGCTACGCAGTGATCATCGCGCACGACCCAACCGACTTGCCGGTGCAGCCGCGCGGCGGCGATGAAGACACCAGCGGCCTGCTGGCGTTGAAGGGGCTGCGTGATTGGCTGGGCTTTGCGCCTAACCTGCGCCGCGCCGCCGCCGAGATGGTCTTCGCCGAACAAGAGCCGGCCGAGGCTGTGGACGAAGGCTGGAAGCTTCTCTCCAACGAGCGACCCGTGCGTTTCAACGAAATGGAGTATCACCTGCCGCTCGAGGCGCAGGTCCCAGCGCTGCGCGATGTGATCGCGACCATCGAGCGCCATCGCAGCGATGTATTCTTCCCGATAGAAGCCCGGACGATCAAAGCCGACGACGCTTGGCTCTCGCCGTTCCATGAGCGCGACTGCGGCTCTGTCGCAGTCCACGCCTACTACAAGGACGACCATTCCTTCCTGTACGAGTTGATCGAGCCGATCTTCCGCCGCCATGGCGGGCGACCGCACTGGGGCAAACTCCACTCATTGCGCGCGCCAGAAATCGCTGCGCTCTATCCGCGCTTCGACGACGCCAGCGCACTTAGGCGCGAGGTAGATCCGGATGGCCGCTTCCTCAACGCTCATTTGCGGAGAGTGTTCCTTGGCGACGACGCCTGAAACCCGGCGCACGCGGCGCCGCTTGCTTTGGGGTGCGGGCGCGGCGGCGGCCGCGATCGGCGCCTGGGCCATGAAGCCGACAGACCGCGGTGGCGCGCATAGCGGCTATTTTCAACAATTGTCGCGCGCGTTGCGGGACGCCGGCATCGCACGACCGACTTTGATCGTCGACCGCGCGCGCATGCTCTCCAACGCCGATGCCGCGGTCGCGACGCTCGCGCCCAGCGGGCTGCCGCTGCGGCTCGTCGTGAAATCGCTGCCCGCGTTCGGGCTGCTCGACCCGCTTGCTGAGCGGCTCAATACCAATCGCTACATGGTGTTCAACGGAGCGATGCTGCAGACGATGACGGCGTCGCGCCCGGACGCCGATCTGGTGCTCGGCAAGCCGCTGCCGATCGGCGAGGCCGCGCCCTTCATCGAGGCTGGCGGCGCTTCGCCGGCCGCTTCGCCGCAATGGCTGATCGACACCGTCGAGCGTCTGCGCGCCTACATTGAGCGGGCGCGCGCCGCCAACAAGCGGTTGCGCATCAGCTTTGAAATCGATGTCGGTCTGCATCGCGGCGGTTTTGAAAACGTCGAAGCGCTGAGAGCCGTGGTCGCTATCGCTAAACAGGAACCGCTCGTCGAAGTGTGCGGCCTCATGGGCTACGATCCCCATGTCGCGAAGGTTCCCGATCCGAGTGGCGCATTTCGTAACGTGCAACGGCGCTACCGCGACGCCATCGCATGCATCACGAGCGAACTCGGCGTGGGGGCCTCCGGGCTCACGCTCAATACCGCCGGCAGCCCCACATACAAGCTGCACGCCGCCGGCACCGTGGCGAACGAGGTGTCGGTGGGGTCGGCGTTCGTCAAGCCGCTGGATTTCGATCTGCCCACGCTGAGCCATCACCAGCCGGCGTCGTTCATCGCCACGCCGGTGCTGAAGACGCTCGAGCGCGCACGTTTGCCGGCGCTGGAGTCGCTGCAAGGCGTCATGGCCGCCTGGGACCCCAACACCGAGCGCGCGTTCTTCATCTATGGCGGCCACTGGCTTGCGCGCCCGGAATCGCCGCCCGGTCTGCAATTCAGCTCGATCTTCGGGCGATCGAGCAATCAGGAACTGCTCACGGGCTCACGCCGTGTGGCGCTCGCGGTCGATGACTACGTGTTCTTCCGGCCCACGCAAAGCGAAGCCCTCTTCCTTCAGTTCGGACCGATCGCGCTGGTCGAAGACGGGGCGATCGTCGCGATGGCCGAGACGTTCCCGGTATCCGCCTAACCATGATGGCGTTTCGCGATCGCCGCCCAATAATCGAAGTCAAGGACGACGCTCGCATCGTATTCGCCGACGTCCGTCTTGTACGGAAAAGACGCGGCGCTCTGGTTCTTGATCGCGACCAGACGCAAACGCAGGGCGCCAGCCGCACCAAGGTCCTCCTTCGCCAGCACTTCCGACCACGCGTAGAGCGTGTCGCCCGCGAACAACGGGTTCACGTGGCGACCGCCATTGATGGCGAGCACGAGTTGCGCATTAGCCAAGCCGTTGAACGCCAACGCGCGCGCCAGCGAAATGGCGACACCGCCATAAATGAGCCGCCTGCCGAAACGCGAACTGGCTTGCGCCAGCGCGTCGAAGTGCACCTTCGCGGTGTTCTGATAAAGCCGCGTCGCCAACTGATGCTCGGCCTCCTCCACGGTCATGCCGTCGACATGATCAATTCTCTCGCCGACCTCATAGTCCTCGAACGCATGCGGCGAGCCCGCCAGCGCAAAGTCATAGCCGCTGAAGTCGAGCCCTGGCGGGAGGAGCAATTCGTCAACGCGCACCGCCGGCGCGGGCGTCGTCGGCGGCGCATCGGTCACGGCGGCGCCGGTATCGCGTTTGTTGACCATAACCCATCGCACATAGGTCAACACGGCTTCGCCGTCCTGATTGAAACCGGTCGTACGCACGGTGACGACACCGGTCTTGCCGCCAGAGTTCTGCTTGACGCCCAGCACCTCAGAGACGGCGTTCAGCGTATCACCGGGAAACACTGGCGCCAGGAAGCGCCCTTCCGCGTAGCCCAAATTCGCGACGGCATTCAGCGAAATGTCCGGTACGGTCTTGCCGAAGATCGCATGGAACACCAGCAGCGGATCGATCGGCGCGCCTGGGAGCCCGCAGGCCTGCGCGAAGCTGTCAGCCGAGAAGAGCGCGTAACGCGAACCGGTGAGCGCGATGTTGAGGGCCACATCGCCTTCGGTAAGCGTGCGCGGCGTGGCGTGCGCGATGGTCTCGCCGACGCGGAAGTCTTCGAGGAAGTTGCCGGGATTGGATTTCATCGCCGTTCCATGCCCGCAGCCTCACGCTACGGTCAAGCACGTGATTGACTCAGACGCGCCAGCCACCCTAGCCCATCACCATGCGCATCCTTCTCCTCGGCGGTTATGGCTTCATCGGGCTCGAGGCCGCGCGCCTGCTCATTGCACGCCGACATGAGGTCATCGCGGTCGGGCGCGATGTCGAGCACGGCCGGCGCGTGTTGCCGCAGGCGCATTGGCGCGGCGTCGACATCGCCACCTTGAGTGCACCGACGAAATGGGCCCCGCTGCTCGAGGGCGTGGACGCGGTTGTCAACGCCTCCGGCGCGCTGCAGGACGGCCTGCGCGACGACCTCGCCGCGGTCCAGGATGCGGCGATCCGCGCACTGATCGCGGCGTGCGAGATGCGCGGCGTACGCCGCTTCGTGCAGGTCAGCGCGCCTGGGGCTAGCGCCGACGCGGCTACCGCCTTCCTGCGCACCAAGGCGCTCGCCGATGCAGCGCTGAAGGCGAGCAAGCTTGATTGGGCGATCTTGCGCCCCGGTCTCGTCTGGGGGCGCACCGCCACGGGCGGCACGGCGCTCGTGCGGATGCTGGCGGCGTTCCCTGTTGTACAACCGGTGATGCTGGCGGACGCGCAGGTGCAGACCGTCGACATCGACGATGTCAGCGAGGCGATTTCCATGGCGGTGTCGGGCGCGATTGCGCCACGAACCGATGTCGATCTGGTGGCGCCTTCGCCGCTGACACTGCGACAGATTATAGCATACGTCCGCGCGTGGCATGGCTTCGCGCCAGCGCGCGCGACGATTGCCGCGCCGAAAACCATCGGGAGCGCGCTCGCTCGCCTTGGCGATGGGGCGGGGTGGCTGGGATGGCGCTCGCCGTTGCGTACAACCTCGTTGCGCGCGTTGGAGCGCGGCGTCGTGGGCAACGCTGCTTATTGGCGCACGCTCACGGGCCGCGATTGCGCCAACTTTGCGGAAACCCTGTCGCGAAGGCCCGCAACGAAGCAAGATCGCTTCCATGCGCGGCTGCAATGGTTGCTGCCGCTGGGGGTTGGCGTGCTCGCGGCATTCTGGGTCGCCTCCGGCTCGATTGGTTTGGTCGAGCGCGAAGCGGCCAGCGCCATCCTCGGCGGGCGGGATGGCGACACGGCGGTCCTTGCGGGATCTCTCGCCGACATCGCCTTGGGGGTCGCTGTCCTGTGGCGACCATGGGCGCGCGCCGCGTGCTTCGGCATGATTGCACTTACAGCCGCCTATTTGGTTGCGGGGACGTTGCTCACGCCGCAGCTTTGGGTCGACCCGTTGGGGCCCTTCGTAAAGACGATTCCCGCCGCGCTGCTTGCGCTCATCGTCGCCGCCATGCTTGAAGAGCGCTGATGGATTGGGTCACCTGGCTGCGCTGGGCGCATGTGATTGGCGCTTGCGTGCTGCTGGGCACAGGCGCCGGCATCGCCTTCTTCATGCTCATGGCGCATCGCACTAAGGACGTGGGCTTCATCGCGCATACGTCGCGGATCGTGATCATCGCCGACTATTTGTTCACGCTGAGCGCTGTTATCACCCAGCCGATCACGGGCGCGGCGCTCGCGAGCGCCCTGGGCTGGCCGCTGTTCGAGGGTTGGATCGCGCTGTCGCTCATCTTGTACGTGTTCACCGGCGCGTTCTGGGTACCGGTGGTGTGGATCCAGCACCGCCTGCACGCGCTCGCCGCCGACGCGCACTATCGACGCACCGACTTGCCTGGTGAGTATCACCGCCTCTTCCGCATCTGGTTTCTGTGCGGATTTCCAGCGTTCGGCGCGGTGCTGACCATCGTGTGGCTGATGCTGGCGCGTCCGGAGATCAGCTGGTTCGGCTGATCGACTCCGCCACCGCCACCACGCGGCGCGCTTCTTCCAAGTGCAGAAGCTCCGTCATTCTGCCGTCGACTTTGATCACGCCCTTGCCGGCGTTCTCTGGAAGCGCAAACGCCGCGATCACGGCGCGCGCGCGCGCCACCTCTTCAGCCGAGGGCGCGAACACTGCGTTGCAGGGCTCGATCTGGGAGGGGTGAATGAGTGTCTTGCCGTCGAAGCCGAACGCCAAGCCCTGACGGCACTCGGCGGCAAAACCTTCGGCGTCGGCGATATCATTGTAGACGCCGTCTATCGCGGCAAGACCGGAAGCGCGCGCAGCAGTGACCGCAAGTGTAAGAGCCGCAAAGAAAGGCGCGCGATCGGCGCCGGGCCGCGCGCGCATCTCCTTGGCCAGATCGTTTGTGCCCATGACGAGCGCCGAGAGCCGCGTGCCTGGCGCCGCCTCTGCGATGTCGGCGAGGTTGAGGATCGCGCGCGGCGTCTCGATCATCACCCAAAGCGTTGCGTTCGCACTGAATCCCGCCAGCATCATCGCGGCGTCAAGGGAGCGCACCTCCTCTCCAGACTCCACCTTCGGCGCTAGGATTCCATCGGGTTTGGCGGAGCCGACTGTGGCGATATCATCGCGCCCCCAAGGCGTCGCCAACGCGTTGACGCGCACGACCACCTCGCGCTTGCCGTAGCCGCCGCTCGCAACCGCCGCCGCCACCGCCGCGCGCGCCTCCAACTTGGCTTCCGGCGCGACGGAGTCTTCCAAGTCGAGCAGCAGAACGTCAGCAGGCAACGTCTTCGCCTTTTCCAGAGCTTTGGCGTTGGCGCCCGGCATGTAGAGGCAGGAACGGCGCGGGCGGTAGGGCATCGGGCTTGATCTCAGTTGGAGTGCGCGCGAGACAGTGCGCGCGAAAGGGTCTTGCCGCGTGCCGACGATTTTGTCGATTCAGAGTCAAGTCGCGGGCGCGCGTGTCGGCAATTCCGTCGCGGCGTTCGCAATGGAGCGCCTGGGGGTGCGCGTGCTGCAGCTGCCGACCGTGCTGCTAGGTCGCCGCCCGGACCACGGCCCGCCCGGCGGCGGCCCGGTACCCGCCAGGCGCTTCGCAACGCTGCTGCAAGGCCTGGCCGACGACGGCTGGTTCGAGGAGACTGACGCTGTCCTTACCGGCTATCTCGGCGAAGCCGAACAAGCGCCCCTGATCCTGGATGCGGTAGCGCAGATAAGGACTCGCAACCCCAAGGCGCTCTTCATTTGCGATCCGGTGTTGGGCGACGATGGCAAGCTGTTCGTTTCCCCATCCATCCTGGACGCGGTTACGACGATAGCTGCGCAATGTGACTGGCTAATCCCCAACGCTTTCGAATTGAGTGTTCTCACTGGGCGTCCAACAAGCGACATCGCCGACGCCCGCGCCGCCGCGAAACAGCTCGACAAGCCGGTGCTGTGCACCTCGATCCGCACAGCTACCGGACTTGGCAATCTCTACGTCGCACCGACGGGAGACTGGTTCTGCGAAACGCCGCGCTTGCCGCGCGCTCCGAAGGGCTCCGGCGATCTCTTCACGGCGCTGTTTGCGGCTCGGCGGATACGCGGCGATGCGCTGGTGCTAGCGCTCGAAGGCGCCACCGGCGCGGTGTACGACGTGATCGTGCGCTCGCTGGCGGCTGACAGCGAGCACTTGCTGCTGCCGGAAGCGCAAGCGGCGCTTGAGGAGCCGGTTACGTGGCCACGTGCGATCTCTTTGGAGCCCCTGAATGGCTGAAGGTTACGTCGCTCCCGGTTTCGAACGCGTGCGTGAAGCGTTCGCCGCCGGCTTGAGCGAAGAGCTCGGCGCCAGCTTCGCCGCTGTCCGCGATGGCGAGATCATCGTCAATGTGTGGGGCGGCTGGGCTGATCGTGAACAACAGCGCCCTTGGGCCCGCGACACGATCGTCCCCGTGTATTCGACCACCAAAGGCACTAGCGCGCTTGTGCTCGCAAAGGTCTTCAGCGAGGGCGCGTTCGGCTACGAGACCCCGCTCGCAGCGCTCTGGCCCGCATTCGCCGTGCACGGCAAGGACAACGTCAGTATCGCGCAAACGCTTGCGCACCAGGCTGGCGTGCCTGGCTTCATCGAGCCCATCGATCCCGATCTGTGGCTCGATCCGCCGAAGTGCGCCGAAGCCATCGCCGCACTCGCACCGCTCTGGCCGCCGGGGACCGCAAGCGGTTATCATCCCCTCACCTGGGGTTACATCGCCAACGAAATCGCGCAACGCGCGTCGGGGCGCACAATCGGCGCCATCCTGCGAGAAGACATCTGCGGACCGCTGGGCATCGACTTCCAGATCGGTACGCCCGAAAGCGAACATGCGCGTTGCGCCGAAATGAGAAAACCGACGCGCGCTGGCGAGTTCGGCGAAATCACGACCCCGCGCAAGGCGGCCTTCTTCAGCAAATGGGCGGCGCCGGTGCGCGGCTCGACGCAATGGCGCAAGATTGAAATCCCTTCCGCCAACGGCCACGGCAATGCGCTTTCAGTTGCGCGCCTATATGAAGCCTACGCCACCGGGGGCGTCATCGCGGGCGTGCGCGTCATTTCGGAGAGCGCATTCGAAGCGCTCACGCAGAGTCGCTGGTTCGGCGACGATCTGGTGCTGCCGTTCACAATCGATTGGCGTACTGGCGTAATGGGCAACAACAACCGCTTTTGGGGGCCGAACCTTGAGACTTTCGGTCACGCGGGCATGGGGGGCTCATGCGGCTTCGGCGATCCAGCGGCTGGCGTCTCGGTTGGATACGCGATGAACCGGCAATCGCACCACCTGATGGGCGATCCGCGCGCGATCAAGCTCATCGAAGCCCTTTACGCGTGCCTTTAGTGAACGCTCAGGAACCTTGGCGCTTCTCCGGGCTCAAGCACTGCGCAGGTTAGCGGACCGCCGAAGCAAGCGCCAGTATCAACGTTGATCCGTCGCGGTGTGAAGTGCGGCATGCCATCCTCGCGCGGGGTATGGCCATGCACGACCAGCAAGCCCTCAAGCTCGGGTCGCCGTGGCCAGCGGCCAATGTCGAAGAAATGCCGCGACCGCGTCCACATGTGCACGCCCTCGGGGCAATCGGGAAAGCGGCGCGGATCGATGCCGGCGTGCACGAACACTAGTCGGCGCGCCTCGTCGCGAATGATCGTGGGCAAAGCGCGCAGCCACGAAATGTGTTCGCGGTCGACGGCTTCGCGCCAATGATCCTTGCGGCCGTGTACATTCTGATACGACCGGATAGTGTCGTCGCCGCCGTTGCTTGCCCAGTGGTAGAGTCCGATGGTTTCCTCGCGATCGTAAGCGTGAAGCATGAGCTCTTCGTGATTGCCCTTCAGCGCGAGCGCGGCATCGCTCCGGTGCAATGCCATCGCGAATTCGACGACGCCGCGACTGTCAGGCCCGCGATCGATGAGGTCGCCCAGAAACACGACTTTAGCCTCGCCGCGGTGTGCTTTGGCGTCGTCCTCGATGTGGCCGCACAGCCGCTTGAGCTTTTCAAGCTCGCCATGCACGTCGCCAATGGCGTAATAGATCGTGTCGTTCATGACAGTTGCGCGCGACGCAGGGTATCCCACGAGAACAGCGCCAAACCAACCCAGATCAACAGGAAGCTCGCTGCCCGCAAGGGGGTGAACGGCTCTCCGAATGCAATTCCGGTGGCGAACTGAAGCGACGGCGCCAAGAACTGTAGCAAACCCAGCGCCGTAAAACTCACACGCCGCGCCCCGAACGCGAACGCCATAAGCGGTACAGCTGTCGCCGGTCCTGCGAACGCCAGCAGGAGCGAGCGCGTCCAGTCGGCGCCGAACGCCAGCGGTTCCGCGCTCGACGCCCAGTGGAGCAGCGCCAGCGCAATTGGCGCAACGGCCAAACACTCGATCAGCAACCCGACGGCTGCTGGCACCTGCGCGCGCTTGCGAATGACAGCGTACACCGACCAGGTTGCGCAAAGCGCAAGCGCCATCCACGGAGGGGCGCCGAGCGCGAAACCTTGTACAACCACGCCCACAAGCGCCAATCCTAAGGATGCGACCTGGGCGATGTTGATGCGCTCGCGAAAGAACAAGACGCCGACGGCGACGCTGACCAGCGGCGAGAGGAAGTAGGCAAGCGAGGATTCGATCACACGCTCGTTGAGCACGAGATAAACGTAGAGCCCCCAATTCACAAAAATGAACAATGCCGAGGCCGCGAGCGTGCCGAGCATGCGCGGGTTGAGCGCGGAGGCGATTTCAGCGGCGCCTTTGCGGATGCCGCTCATGATGCCGATGGCGATCAGCGCTGCCGGGATCGCCCAGAGGATGCGCTGCGCCAGCACCTCGCGGACGTCAGCGAACGCGATCTGCTTCAGATAGAGCGGCAGGAAACCCCACATGATGTAGGCGCTGGCGGCGGCGATAAAGCCGGCGCGCTTCTCGGCTTCCTGTACAGATGCGGCGGTCAACGTCCCCCTCCCCTAGAGGGGGAGGGGGTAAGGGGGTGGGGTGGCGCCCGCAATCC
>CAYRHK010000034.1:0-13520 GCA_964423825.1 uncultured Terricaulis sp.
GATGTCGGCCACAGCGATCGAGCGCGCGGCGGCGGGTGTCACAGTGACTTTGGCTGATGGGACACGATTGCGCGCGCCGCTGCTGGTGGGCGCAGATGGCCGGCGCTCGTTCGTGCGCCCTGCCGTCGGCATCCGCACGATAGGCTGGGACTATCCGGTGACGGCGATCGTCGCGACGATCCAACACGAGAAGGCGCATGACGCCGTAGCGCACGAATATTTCTTGCCGCGCGGGCCGTTTGCGATTCTGCCGCTCAAGGGGGAGCGCTCCAACATTGTGTGGGCGGAACCGCGCGCGGCGGCGGAAGCGTTGCTGAAGATGAGTGAAGCGGAGTTCCTGGCCGAACTCAAACTGCGGTTCGGTGATTTTCTTGGCGCGCTTTCGTTGGAGGGCCCACGGTTTGGGTATCCGCTGTCATTGCAGTTCGCGGAGCGTATGATCGATGCGCGCGTGGCGCTCGCCGGCGATAGCGCCCACGGCATTCACCCGCTTGCGGGGCAAGGGCTGAACTTGGGATTGAAGGATTGCGCGGCGTTGGCGGAGTGCGTCGCGGATGCCGTGGCGCTGGGGCTCGATGCGGGCGACATCACGGCGCTGGAGCGTTATCAGAAGTGGCGGCGTTTCGACAACATTACGATGGCGCTCGGCATGGAGTTCTTCGACAAGATGTTCTCCAATGATATTGCGCTGTTGCGGGTCGCGCGCCGTGCGGGACTAGCCGGTGTCAACAGCATTGGGCCGGCACGACGCTTCTTCATGAAGTATGCGGGCGGCGCGGCGGGCGAGTTGCCCAAGCTGCTGCGCGGCGAAAGCTTGGCGGCTTAGGCTCGGTCAGGCGATCTCGAGGATGTCGAGCGCTGCGTCCGAGGCGCGGCGGAAGGGACCGGTGTAGGCGTCTGGCGGGTCTCGGCGTCGTTCGGGGCCGATGTAGCTCTCAGCGTCGATGAAGTCGCGGCGATAGGTCGTGGCGGCGTCAATGCGAGCGAGCAGCTTTGCGGCGGTGTGGGGCCGCAAGACAACTTCGTCGACGCCGGCGTCGCGGAGCGCCACGGCCTGCGGCAGGGTCGCCTGCGATGTTGCGACGACGATTGGCAACCGCCTTACCAAGTCGTGCGGGCAAGCGCGGAATGTCCGCACCGCGGCCAACGCCAGCGAAAGGTGTTCCGCGCCGAAGACAATCACGCTGGGCGATCGCTCACAGGCCATGACAAGGGCGTCCTCGACCCCCGCGGTTTCGCGCAGGTCGCGCATGCCGCCGAATCGCAAGATTTCGGCGAGTATCGTTCGATAGGAATCATTGGGGCCAGCGATGATCGCGCTCGTGTTGTGGAGCATCATGTCGCGCAACGAACCTGCGCAACGTAAAAGCCGAGTTAATTGTTAGGCGTCGGCATCGGCCGCACCCGCAACAAGAGCGTTGCGGTAGGCGCGCAAGCGCCCGTCCAGGTTGAGACCGAGGTCGTACAAGAAATCCCACGCGTACAACCCAGTGTCGTGGCCGTCGTCGAAGACGATGCGCACCGCGTAGCGGCCGACCGGTTCGGCGCGGACGACGCCAACGGCGGCTTTGCCCTTCACCGGCGGAAGCGGCGCCGTCCCATGACCTTTGCTTTCGGCGCTTGGGCTCTCGACGCGTAAGAGTTCGAAGGGAATTTCGAATTTGGCGCCGTCGTCAAAGCGGATGCGGAGGCGCTTGGCGCCACGATCAAAAACGAGATCGGTGGGCCAAGGGCGAAATGTCGGCGCCGTGCTCATTCGGTTGCGCTCAGCTCACGGGCCTCATCGATCAGCATGATCGGCACGCCGTCGCGCACGGGATAGGCGAGGCGGGCGGCGTCGCTGATCAATTCCTGCCGTTCGCGATCAAAAAGCAGCGGCGTGCGGGCCTGCGGGCAGACCAAGACTTCGAGGAGCTTTGGATCGGGCTCGCTCATTGCAGCGGCTGGTCGCGATCGTTGTTGGCGACCTTGTCCCACTCGAGCAATGCCAGCAGCGTCTCAGTCCGGTTCTCCAGGGTGAGCGATTCCAACAGTGCTTGCTTTGAGGCCGTGTCGAACGGGCAAAGCTGAGCGGCGACGTTCACAACAGTTTCGATCGGTGCTTGATCGACGCTGCGCCAATCGACGTCGAAGCCGTGGCGCGCTGCGTAAGATCGCAGCGCGAACATGAGGCTCGTACGATCTATCGCGGCGCCGTGCTCCGAGGAGAAGTCGGGGGCGAAGCGTTCATAGCTCACGAGCGCCTGACGATAGGGCGTCCCGGCAGAGAGTTCGCGCTCGAACTCGAACCGGCAAACCCCAATGAGTGCAATCAGGTAGCGGCCGTCATCGGTTTCGGAAAAACCGGTGATGCGGCCAGCGGTGCCAACCGCGGCTAGTTGCGGCGCCGCGTCGCCTTGTTCAAGCTCGGCGGGCTGGATGACGCCGATCAGGCGTTCGCCGCCCAAGGCGTCGTCGACCATGTTGAGGTAGCGCGGTTCGAAAACGTTGAGCGAGATGGCGCCGCGCGGCAGCATGATGACGCCGTCGAGTGGGAATAGCGGCAGCGTCTGCGGCAAGTCCGCGGGCTTGCGATAACCGAAGGCGCTCATGACAGCCAAATCGCCGACAACTTGCGGCGTCCCTGCTTGGCGACATCGGACGTGGGGCCCGCGGCTTCGAATATCTTCAACAGCTGCTTGCGCGCAGCTTGCTCGTTCCACTCGCGATCGCGCTCGATGATGGCGAGCAGGTGTTCGCTGGCGTGCTCCAGATCGCCGCGCGCGGAGAGTGCTTCGGCCAGTTCGAAACGCGCTTCCAGGTCTTCGGGGTTGTTGGCGACTTTCATAGCCAATTCGCCGGTGTCGCCCACGGACGCCGCTGAAGCCGCGAGATCAAGGGCGGCGCGCACGCCGGCGATATCGGGATCGTTGGCCTTTTCTGGCGGCGCCATGTCGAGGATGGCTTGCGCCTGCTCGGCGTCGCCGGTTTGGAGATAAAGCCGCGCCATGCCGGCGATCGCCTTGGGGTGTTTGGGGTCGACTTGCAAGGCGGCAGCGTAAGATTGGGCGGCGCCGCCGATGTCGCCGAGCTGCAAACTTTCTGCGGCTTGAGCGAGCAAAGCTTCGACATCGTCCTCGACGCTTGCGCCCGCCAGGCGATCGACGAAGAGCTTGATCTGGCTTTCGGGAAGCGCGCCCATGAAACCGTCGACCGGGCGGCCTTGGTCGAAGGCGTAAACGGCGGGGATGGACTTCACGCCGAGCTGTCCGGCGACGGCGGGGTTGTCGTCGATGTTGATCTTGACCAAGCGTACCTTGCCGCCAGCGGCGCGCACCGCCTTTTCGAGGGGTGGACCGAGCGTCTTGCAGGGCCCGCACCAGGGGGCCCAGAAATCGACGATGACCGGCGCTTGGCGCGACGCCTCGATGACGTCCGCCATGAAGCCTTGGTCGGAGCCGTCTTTCACGATGTCTGTAGCCGGCGTCGCGGCGCCGTCGAGAAAAGTCATGGGGAGAGGCCTCTTACGTTTCGCCGCTTACATGGGCGCAAGGGCCGCCGGGATCAATTCTCGTTGGGTTGCCGTCGACGTCAAAAGCGAGGCGGACGGGTTCGCGGCCGAGGGAGCGGAGGAGTTTCAGGAGGTCTGCGGGGCTGATGGCGGTGGTGGTGTCATTCTTGAGCGGGTGAAAGTTGACGGGGTCGTGGCTGAAGAGGGCCTCGTCCAGGATGAGCGTGACGGCGTGGCCGGGGTCGTTGATGACGGCGAATACCGTCACCGAGCCTGGGGTGACGCCGAGATGGCGCTCCAGCAGTTCGGCCGCGCCGAAGCTGAAGCGGCCGACGCCCAGGAGTTTTGATACGGCGTTGAGGTCGATCTTGGTGTCGGCGATGGCGCTCAGGAGGAAGAGCGCGCCCCTCTTGTCCTTGAGGAAGAGGTTCTTGGTGTGACCACCGGGCATTTGGGCCTTGAGGTCGAGGCCTTCCTCGACCGTGAAGACTGGGCGGTGGCGGTGGGTGGTATGGGCGATGCCGAGGGCGTCAAAGCGGGCGAGAAGGTCGGCTTCGGTGGCGGGCGGCATGCGAGCCCCTTGGCGCATCGGGGCCGGAACGTCTAGGGACAAGGCATGAAACTCACGTGCTATCAGGTCGATCCGCAGCCGGCGGAGATGGTTCCCGGTTCGCCCGACCGCGACTGGATGGACAAGTTCTCGGATCGGCATCCGTATCGCTGTCTGCCGCTGGTGGTAGCCAACACCACGGGGTGGTCGCTTCTGTCTCCCGTCAGCTTCACGGCGACGTGGAATGGGGGGCCGCGCTGCGAGGACATCCGGCTCGATCCCGATGATGGCACACCGCTTGGTTTGCTGCAGCGCTGGGCGGTGTCGCATTTTTCGGGCGGGGTGCTGACGTTCCACACGGGCTATCTTTTCCGCACCGAGCCTGGCTGGGACATCTGGGTCGGCGGGCCGCCTAATCATGTGAAGGACGGTATCCAGCCGCTGGTTGGGGTTGTGGAGACCTATTGGCTCCCGTTCCCGTTCACGATGAACTGGCGCTTCACGCGCCCGGGCATGGTGTCGTTCAAGAAGGGCGAGCCGTTCGCGTTTCTGTTTCCGATCCCGCACGAGACGATGGATGAGGTGCAGCCGATCATCAAATCGATCCACGACGATCCGGAACTGAAGCGCCAGTACGACGCGTGGGGCGAGAGCCGCACGAACTTTTTGAACAAGCTTGGCGACAAGGACGCCGAAGCGGTGAAGCACGGCTGGCAGCGCGACTATTTCCGCGGGCGCACGCCTGAGGGGCATGTCGCGCCTGACAGCCACATCAATCGACGCCGCCTGAAGGCGCCGAGGAAGGCGGAGCCGGGGGAGTAGTTCCGAATTTAGGGGCGGGCATGTCAGAGGAAAAGACAAAGCGGCGCGGCGGTTGGGCGACGCCGACAATCGTAGTTTTGGGTCTGGCGGCTGCGCTTCTGGTCATGCCGTTTGGTATTGGCGTGCGGCTTTATCGGGCGCCGTCCGGTTCGATGCAGCCGGCGGTTTATCCAGGCGACCATCTCGTCGTTGCGAAGTGGAGTTACGGCTACAGCCGCTATTCGTCGGCGCCGCTATCGCTGATGTTTCCGCCTGGGCGGCTGTTCGGGCGCGCGCCCGATCGGGGCGATCTGGCGGTGTTTCGTCCTGTCCCCGAGCCCGATCGCGATTTCATCAAGCGCGTGATCGGCTTGCCCGGCGATCGAATCCAAATGATCGACGGCGTTTTGCACATCAATGGCGAGGCGGTCGACCGCGAGGATTTGGGCGAAGGCGTTTTCACGGATGGGGACGGCGGGCGCGTTGACGTCCACGTGTACCGCGAAACGCTGGATAGCGGCGTCAGCTATCTGACCTTTGATCGCATGGACGGCGAACTCGACAATACACGTGTGTTTGTCGTGCCGCCCCATCACTACTTCGTCATGGGTGATGACCGCGACAACTCCGCGGACAGCCGCGTTTCCTCCTTTGTGGGCTTTGTCCCGTTCGATAATTTTGTCGGGCCTGTGGACTGGGTTTGGCAAACGTCGTCGGCGATCCGCTATCGCGAGGCAGCACCATGAACCGTCGTGATTTTGCGCTTGGTGTGGGGGCAGCGCTGCTGGCGGTGGGCGCGGTCGGATCGGCCAGCGCGCAAGATCAAATCTCCAACGCGGCGCGCGCGCTGTGGCGGCGCTCGATCGTGGTCGACGCCAATCTGTTTCCGCCGCTGGGGTCGGACACCTTTCCGCAGCCGCAGGCGAGCCTCGACAGCGCGCGCGCTTCTGGCGTCAGCGCGATCAAGGCGTCGCTTGGGGGTTTCGGCGGCTCGTTCGAAGATACGCTGGGCGAGATCGCGTTCTGTCAGCGTCTCATCGAGGCGCACCCTGATGTGTACATGCAGATTCGTACGGCAGAGGATTTCACCGTCGCCAAGCGCACGCACAGGCTGGGGATCATTTTTTCGTTCGAAAGCGTTGTGTGCCTCGAGGACAAGGTGGATCGCATCGATCTTTTCCGCAATCTCGGCGTCCGGGTGATGCAGCTCTCGTACAATCTGCCCTCTCCGTTCGGGGCAGGTGTGTTGTCGCCGCCGGAGGCGGGGCTCACGGATCTGGGTCGCGAAGCAGTGGCGCGGATGAATGCGCAGGGTGTGGCGATCGATCTGAGCCACGCCAATCCTTTGACCACGAGCGGCGCCTTGGAGGCGTCGACCAAGCCGGCGCTGATCACGCATGCGGGGTGCGCGGCGGTGCATGCGCACCCCCGTCACAAGACCGACGAGCAATTGCGCGCGGTGGCGGAGCGCGGTGGCGTCGTCGGAATTTACACGCTCTTCTACCTGGCGCCGCCGCCGCGCCAGCCCAATGTCGACGACTACATGGCGCACTTGGTTCACGCGCTAAACGTGTGCGGCGAAGATCATGTCGGCATTGGCAGCGATACCGCGTTCGATGGCTTCGACACTTCCGACGAGGCGCGCCGGCAGTGGGTCGAGGAGACCGCGCGTCGACAGGCGGCCGGTGTGGCGGCGCCGGGTGAAGACGGGCGCATGCCGCTGACGGAGGGGCTCAACCGGGCGGATCGGGCGCTGGTGATCGCCGATGCGCTGATGCGGCGCGGCTACCGGGCGCGGGTGGTGGAAAAGGTGTTGGGGGGCAATTTCGTGCGCGCGTTCGGCGAGATTTGGTGAGCGGCGGCCCTTGCCTTGGGGGCTTGGCTCTGCGATAGGAGCGCCCCTCAGGCGGGCGTCGATCCCGCCTCCCCAGGATGCGGGCGTAGCTCAGGGGTAGAGCACAACCTTGCCAAGGTTGGGGTCGTGAGTTCGAATCTCATCGCCCGCTCCATGATCTGCTAGATCACAAGCCCATGACACCTTCAGGCCCCAACGGTCGCGAGCTGATGCTCGCCATGGTCAATGCCTTTAGCCGCGGCGACAGGGCCGAGGCGGGGCGGTTGGCGCGGGCGTTGCTCGCGCTGTCTCCGCTCGACCCGAATGCTAACCAGATTCTCGGAATTGCACTGTTGGACGCGGGCGATGCGGCCGGCGCCAAAGCGCATCTGGCGCGGGCGGACGCCTCGGCGCCAAACCAGGCGCAGATCATCAATACGCTCGCGGTGGCGATGCGGCGGTTGGGCGAGACGGAGGCGGCGCGTGAGCGCTTTCGGCGCGCCGGCGCGCTTGGGTTGATCGATGGGTGGCGCAATCTGGGGGCGCTGGAAGAGAGCGAGCGGCGCTACGATGCGAGCATCGCGGCGTATGAATGCGCGTTGGCTCTGTCGAAGGGTGACCCGGCTTCGCTTGCGGCGTTGGCGCAAGCGTATGAGCGGAGGCACGATCTGACGCGCGCAAAGGACCATGCGTTGCGCGCGCTCAAGGGGGACCCGCGGAACGACATCGCTCGTCTGGCATTGGCGAATGTGAGGTTGCGGGAGAAGGACTTCGCTGGCGCCGAACAGGCGGCGTTGGCGGTAACAAGCGACCCGCCGCGATCACGAACCAACCTGGCGATGGCATGGGGCTTGGCTGGCGAAGCGCGCGACCGCATGGGAGACGCCAAGGGCGCGTTTGCTGCGTTTACCGCGGCCAATCAGATCTTGCTGCAGGACAATGTCTCGCTGCTGACGGCCACACACCTATTGTACCATCCAGAGGGCGTGCGTCGCATGACAGCGTTGGCGTTGCGGGCAGAGGTCGATGCTTGGCCAGCGCTCGCGCCGCAGGAAACGCCAGCGCCGGCGTTTCTGGTCGGGTTTCCCCGCTCCGGCACGACCCTGTTGGACCAGATACTCTCCTCGCATTCGGGCGCCATTTGCATCGAAGAACGGGAACACTTGGCTAACGCTTTGGCTGCGGTGCTTGGCGACGCGCGCAAGCTAGAAGCATTCGAGGCCCTCACTGAGGCCGACGTAAGGTTGGCGCGCGGCGAGTATTGGCGCCGCGTGCGCGAGGAGAACGGAGATCTTGGCGACCGACTTGTAGTAGACAAGCTGCCGCTCAACATCGTTGTGCTGCCCCTGATCAGGAAGGTGTTTCCGGACGCGAAGATCATTCTCGCGTTGCGCGACCCGCGCGACGTGATCTTGTCGTGTTACCAGCAGCGCTTCGGGATGAATGCGGCGATGGCGCAGTTTCTGCAACTCGAGACCGCGGCGACTTACTACGATCTGATCATGAGCTTGTTGGAGACGTGCCGCACGCGATTGGCGCTGACGTTGCACCAAGTGCGCTACGAGGATGTGGTTGGCGATTTGGAGGTTACGGCTCGGGGGCTGGCGACATTCCTGGGATTGGCATTCGAGCCCTCGATGCTGTCGTTTCGAGAGACCGCACTCAAGCGTGAAATCGGCACCCCATCGGCGCGACAGGTGATCGAGCCCCTCTACGAGCGCTCGATCGGGCGTTGGCGGCGGTACGCGGGAGATTTGGCGCCGGTGCTGCCGATCTTGGCGCCTTGGGCGAAGCGTTATGGCTATGAGGACTAACTGCCGTTCGAAGCGTGGGTGAGCGCTTCAACTAGGACATCGTCGGCCGTAGAGATTGCGCCGGCATTGATGTATTGCTGCGCCTCCTTGATCTTGTCGGCGCATCCTAGCCAGCGAAGTTTCTCGGCCTCGGTAAGCGCAAGGCGCGCCAAAAGCATGGCGCGTTGGCGGGTGCGTGGGTCTTTATCGAGGATGAGAACGCGAATGCGGCGCAGGAGCGCGCCGGGCGATGGGGGGTCGGCGGCGTCGTTCAGGCGCCGACGGTCCTGCCAGCGCTTGGCGCCGTCGCGTTTGCGACGGTCAGGTCCGAAATAGACCTCGTTATCGACCCATTTGCCGGCCATAGCGCCAGCATAGCGGATTAAGGCTAACGCTTTGTTAGCAACTATCTCAATTCCCAGCAGGCCGCATCAGGCCTTCCTGGGCAGCGGAGGCGACCAGAACGCCGTTCTCGCGATAGATCGAGCCGCGATTGAAGCCGCGCGCGCCGGATGCTGAAGGGCTATCCTGCACGTAAAGGTGCCAGCGCGAGAAGTTGGTCGGGCGATGGAACCAGAGAATGTGGTCGAGGCTGGCGGTCTGAATGCCTGACATCCATGATTTTCCATGGGGGCGCATGGCGGTGCCGAGGAGCGAGTAGTCGGAAGCGTACGCGAGCAGCGTCTGGTTTAGGGCCACATCGTCTCCCAAATCGCGGGCTGCGCGAAACCAAACATGGTGGAGCGGCGGCGCTGGCTCAGGGTGACGAAGGTTCACCGGCGCTACCGAGCGCATCTCGATGGGCTCTTCCGCTGACCAGCGGCGGGCGAGGTCCGGCTTGTCGGCGAATATCTGCCGCAAGCGTTCGCGGTCGTCCTGCAAAGTTTCAGGGGACGGCGCGTCCGGCATTTCACTTTGGTGGTCGAAGCCCGCTTCCGGAACGTGGAACGAGCAGGCCATGTTGAAGATTTGCTCACCCTTCTGGATGGCGATAACGCGGCGGGTGGTGAAGCTCTTGCCGTCGCGCGAACGCTCGACTTGGTAGAGCACGGGTTGGCTGGGGTCGCCGGGCCGGATGAAGTAGCTCTGCAGCGAGTGGCAAGCGCGATCCTCAACCGTCTTGTAGGCGGCGGTGAGCGCCTGAGCGACAACCTGGCCGCCAAAGATGCGAGTTCCCTCGCGGTTGGTGGTGTGGCCGCGGAAGAGGTTCACTTCGATCGGGTCGAGGGTAAGCGTCGTGACGAGCGCGTCGATTGCGGACATGGGCCCTGGATATGGGGGCAACGCAGCGGGCACAAGCGTTTGCGGCGGGGCAAGCGCCTCAGATTTGCAGAGCTGACAGGCAAACTAGCCGCGCGGCGTGGCGCTTGCCGACAGCAGCCGGCGTTCAATGAGAGAGACAGTGTCGGCGACCTGCTCAAGGGCGCGGGCGCTGCGCTGTTCGACGTCGGCGACGCGTTCGTCCATGCGGCGGCGAAGCGTGTCGAATGCTGCTGCGAGGTCTTCGCCACCGGGCAACTCGCCGCGCTCAAGGGCGGCGAGGCGACGATCATTCTCGCTAATGAAGTGCGCGATTTCGGCGCGCAGGGCGTCGAGCGCGGTTTCGTGGCGCTCCTCAAACGCCTTTAGCCTCGCCTGCACAGCGTCAGAGGTCTCGTCCCCCTGCTCACGCAGGCGTTCCAGATGAACGTCGGCAACGGCCTTTTCCAGTTTCGCCATGCGTTTTTCGGATTGTGCGGCGGTTTCGGAGTTCTGGGTGGTAAGGCGGCCCAGCATGCGGGCGACGCCTTGCATTCCGCTGGCGGCCTCGGCGGACTGCGTCTCCAGCGGCGCAAGGCGCTGGCGCAGGTCTTCGAGGCGTTGAGCAATACCCTGGTTGTCGCTCATGGCGGCGACTTGGGTTGCGAGCGCGTCGAGGCGCTTGCGCAGCGCATCAATGCCGGCGGTGTCTTTGGCCGCGGCCTCCACCTTGGCGAGGCGGGCGCCCAGGTCAGCCGTGACGTCTGTGGCGGCCAGAGACGCGATGCGCTCGACAAGCGCGCGTTCGCGGGCCGTGGTGTTTTCGACGTGGTCGGCGAGCTTGTCTTGGAGCGCCGCCAAGCGTGAGCCAATGCTGTCGCCCGCGCTAAGCAACTGGGCAATCTGGGCTCCCGTGTCGGCGCGGTGTTCGCTTGCGCACGCTGCTTCCTGATCCAAGCGCGCTTCGATGCGGGCGATCAGCGCGCTGGTGTCGGCCGCGCCCATCGCAATCTGCGACTCCAGATCGGTGTCGCGCTCGCGCATGGTATTGGACAAGGTCTCAAGGGCAGCGATGGTCGAGAGCTCAACGCGCTCGAGGTTGGCGTTCAGTGCGTGCTGACGGGCGCCGAACTGGGCCGCGGCTACCTCGAAGCGTTCGTCCCAAGTTTGTGCTAGTCCGCTATGGGCGTCATCCAAGCTTGCCTTGAGGGTTTCGAGGTCGGCGCGCAAGTGCTCCTGCCGCTCAGCCAGGCTCCGGGCATTGTCGGCGCCATCGACAGCGATCCGTTCGATGCGATTGAGGACGGTTGCTTGCTGGTGGCGGAGTTCCGAGATTTCGCCGGCGAGGCCGTCGCGCACGGCGCCCAGCGCGGTCTGGCCTTCCTTTGCGGCCTTCGCGACCAGTGCGGCGAGTTCGGCGTCGGCTTGCCGCAGGCTTGTCGCGGCTTGCTGGATGGCCGCTTTGTTTGCGGTTTGCGCGTCTGCGATGCTGGCCTGCAATTGATCTGCGCGGCGGGCCTGCCGGCGGTCGACGTCGCTGAGGCCTTGCGCCAGCGCCAGGATGCGGTCGGCGGCGTCGTCGAAAGCGGCTTGCACCAAAGCGCGGGCGTTGGCGGCGCTATCTTCCAGGCCTTGATCGAAGAGGGTGCGCGTCTGTGCGAGTTCGTTTTCGAGGCGCGCCGCAGCGCGATCGGCGTAGTCGGCAGCGGCTTCCGCAGCGGCACGCGCTGTGTCTAAGCCGATTTCGATGCGGCCGGCGGTGTCGGCAGCCAAAGCGCCGAAGTCCTTTGACAGCGCGTGCCGTAGTTGGTCATGGGCCTGCTCTAGGACGGCAATTGCCCCAGCGGTCGCGTCCGCTGTGGCGGCGACAGTGTCGAGTTTCTTGGTCAGCGCATCGGCGCTGCGGTCGCTGGAGGCGCGAAGCGAGGCTTGGGCTTCCTCGGTTTCGCCGAGACGCATGCGGATGGCGCCGATATGGGCGGAGAGGTCCTGAAGCGCGTGGGCCGTATCTTCGGCGTTTTCAGCGATGGTTTTTTCAGCGCCGAGGACGCGATCGCCCAATTCGCTGACCGAGGCGTCAACGGCATAAAGAGCAGCTTCGACGCTCCCCACGCTCACGCCTAGTCGCCGATCCAGCGCCTCAACACGATGTCGCAACTCAAGGCCTTCGGTGCGAGACGGCGCCTGCGTGAGGGGATCGCGTGCGACTGCCGGCTCTTGTTGGGCGGCCTGAACCATGATTTCAGTCAGGAAATCGGCGAGGGTGACGCCACGCCGTTCGGCCTCCTCGAGCGCTCGCTCGCGAGAAGTGGCGTCGACGCCAGTCAAATCCCAAGATTGGTCGATCATTTCCCGTCCCGTGCGAGGGGCTTAGATGCGCAAATCGTGTTTAAGGGCGCGTAAAGTCCGGCGTTTTCGAAACGCGGGAGTTTGTTCCGCAACCGGAGCAACCGGGGGTTTTGGCGTTTTGATCCGAAGGCGCTGGAAAATGACGCGCCCTCCACGGCGCAAATCATGGCAGTGTACGGCGGGTGGGTGTCTCGCGGTGGGCGCAGCACCACCTTACGGCCGCCAGATTCTTGGTGGATTTTGTTAAGCGTCTGAAAGTCGGAGCACCTATGTAGTGTAAGCGGACAGTAGGACGCGACGGAGGCACGATGTCGGAAGATATCTTTCGCAGTTATGCGCGCTCTTTCGAGCAGCGCCGCGAAGCGGAGATGTCGCTGCAGGACTTCCTAAGTCTCTGCCGCGACGACCCGATGGCGTATGCGAGCGCGCACGAGCGGTTGCTGGCGGCCATCGGCGAGCCGAAGATGGTCGATACATCCAAGGATGCGCGGCTCGGGCGCATCTTCATGAACCGCACGGTACGCTTCTACCCTGCATTCGCGGAATTCTACGGAATGGAAGAAACGATCGAGCGGATCGTGGCTTTCTTCCGTCACGCCGCGCAGGGCTTGGAGGAGCGAAAGCAAATCCTATACCTGCTTGGGCCCGTTGGCGGCGGCAAGTCCTCGCTAGCGGAGCGCCTAAAGGCGCTGATGGAGGAGCAGCCAATCTATGTGTTGAAGGCTGGCGATCAGATGAGCCCGGTGTTCGAGCATCCGCTAGGCTTGTTCGATCCGGAAGTCTGGGGGGAGCGGCTCGAGAAAGAGTACAGAATACCCCTGCGTCGGCTGACGGGGCTGATGAGTCCATGGTGCGTGAAGCGGCTCGATGAATTCGGCGGCGACATCACCAAGTTCCGAGTGGCGAAGCTTAACCCATCGCGGCTGCGGCAAGTCGCGATCGCCAAGACCGAGCCCGGCGACGACAACAACCAGGATGTGTCGTCACTGGTGGGCAAGGTCGACATCCGCAAGCTCGAGATGCATGCGCAGAACGACCCCGACGCTTACTCGTTCTCGGGCGGGCTCAATCGCGCCAACCAGGGGCTGCTCGAATTCGTCGAGATGTTCAAAGCGCCGATCAAAATGCTGCATCCGTTGCTGACGGCGACTCAGGAAGGCAACTACACGGGCACGGAGAACATCGGCTCAATCCCGTTCCAGGGCATCGTGATGGCGCACTCGAACGAGGCCGAATGGCAGTCGTTCAAGAACAACAAGAACAACGATGCCTTTATCGACCGGATCTTCGTCATCAAGGTCCCGTATTGCCTCCGCGCGGACGAAGAGCAGAAGATCTACCAAAAGCTGATCCGCGGCTCCGAGCTCGGTGAGGCGCCGTGCGCGCCGGCGACGCTGGAAATGCTCGCGCGGTTCTCGGTGCTCTCGCGCCTCAAGACGCACGAGAACTCATCGGCGTTCGCGA
>CAYRHK010000035.1:0-13460 GCA_964423825.1 uncultured Terricaulis sp.
GGGCGCTCTGCGTCAGCTCGATGCGAAGATCACAGCGCGGCGGCCGCTGCGGTTTTTTGCGCACGGGTGGGGCGAGATATCCGAACCGCTGGCTGATACGCAGTGCGCGTCGATGCAGCGCCTGCGCGAACTCGGCTTCCCCCTCGCTGCTATAGAGCGCGCTGTCGGCGCCGATGAATTGCTGGCCGTTTATGCTGACATTTTGGCGCGCCGCGAAAAGCTCGCGTTCGAGATCGACGGCGTCGTCTACAAAGTCGATGACCTGGCGCTGCAGCAGCGCCTGGGGTTCGTCTCGCGCAGCCCGCGCTGGGCTATTGCGCACAAGTTCGCGGCCGAACAGCAAACCACGATCATCGAGAGCATCGACATCCAGGTCGGCCGCACGGGCGCCTTGACGCCGGTGGGGCGCCTGAAGCCGGTGTTCGTAGGCGGCGTCACCGTCACCAACGTCACGCTGCACAATGCTGATTACATCAGAGGGGTCGGCGCTGACGGCGGGCCGATCCGCGGCGGCAAGGATTTGCGCGTCGGCGACACTGTGGTGGTGCAGCGCGCCGGGGATGTCATCCCACAGATCGTCGACGTGCAATTGGAGAAGCGCGCCAAGGGCGCGCGCAGGTATCAATTCCCGGATCGCTGCCCAGTGTGCGGCTCTCACGTCGCGCGCGAACTGGCGCCGGGCGAGGAGGGCGTGGTCGCGCGCTGCACCGGCGGCTTGAACTGTCCGGCGCAAGCGATGGAGCGGCTAATTCACTTCGTCTCGCGCCGCGCGTTGGACATCGAAGGCTTGGGCCAGAAGCAGATCGAGGAGTTCTTCGAACTCGGCTGGGTGAAGGAGCCCGCCGACATCTTCCGCTTGCACGAGCATCGCGATGACCTGATGACACGCGAAGGCTACGGCGAGAAAAGCGTCGCCAACCTGCTGGCCTCGATCGAGGCGCGCCGTAAGCCCGAGTTCGCGCGCCTCTTGTACGGCCTCGGCATTCGCGACATTGGCGAAACCACCGCCGGCGTGATTGCCCGGCATTTTGAGAGCTGGGGCGCGTTCGTGGATGCGATGGAGCGCGCGGTAAAGGCAGCGCCTGGCGAAGCGTACGACGCGCTGACGCGCGTGCCTGGCGTCGGCGATGGCGCGCGCGCCGCGTTGCTTACCGCGGCCGCCGCTTTGAAGACGCCGCATGGCGACTTGTTCGAAGCGGGCGATGCCCCGAAGATCAAGGGCGTCACCGCGAAAGCGTGGTCGGGCTTGATTGATGCCTATGGCTCATTGCCAGAGGCGATCGCGGCGCTCAAGGCCGCCGCCAAGCAAGCGCCCGACGATGACTACTTCGACCTGGCGCGCATCGATGGCGTCGGCCCCGTCGCAGCTGGCCATCTCGTGGAGTTCTTCGCCGAACCTCACAACCTTGAAGCGCTAGAACGTTTGCTCAAGGAAGTACAAGTCAAGGATCAACCGCGCGCGGCGACTTCGAGCAAGGTGGCCGGCCTCACCATCGTGTTCACCGGGACGCTTGAAAAGATGACCCGTGACGAAGCCAAGGCGCGCGCGACGGCCCTGGGCGCCAAGGTCTCGGGCAGCGTTTCGAAGAAAACCGATCTCGTGGTCGCGGGCCCCGGCGCCGGCTCGAAGCTCGCTGAAGCCGAACAACTTGGTGTCAAAGTAATTGACGAGGACGCCTGGATCGCGCTGAGCGCGGGATAGGAAGGCCTCGCCTCACGGCGCCTTAACCCGGTTGAGGTAGGGTGCGTGGATGCAGGCCCTCGTCCGCCGTGTAGTCTCGCTCATCAGAAACAGCGGCGTTTGGCGACAAACGGCGCTGTTGTCGGCTGTCATCGTGGTCATCGCCTTTGCCGCCGACTGGGCGGTTAACGTTTGGCTAATGCCTGGGGTCACCCCTTATACCCCGCTCGCCACGCTGATTATCGCCGCGTTGATTGCGCCGCCGTTTGTTTATGCCCTGCTTTCGCAAATCGAAAAGGCCCGCACCGCTCAAAGCCATCTGGCGCGGGAGCAGGCAGCGCGCGCCGCGCTGGAGGCCGCGAACGAAGCGCGCAGCCGCTTTCTGGCCAATACAAGTCACGAACTGCGAACCCCTCTGAACGGCATCATCGGCTATTCCGAACTGCTGCTTGAGACAGCCGAACTTGACGGTCGCGCCCAGGATGTGGAGGACCACAAGCGCGTGGTCTCGCTGGCGCGCCGGCTCCTGGTGCTGCTCAACGATCTGCTCGACCTAGCCAAGGTTGAGGCCAACCGTTTGACGCTGGCCCCCCGGCCTTACGCCATTCGTGAACTCCTGAACGAACTCGTTGACGCCGTTCACCCCCTGGTCGCGCAGAACCGCAACAGCCTCACCGTCGAGGTCGACGCGGCACTGGAAACGGGGGTCGCCGATCCCCTCAGGCTGAGCCAATGCGTGCTCAACCTCTTGTCCAACGCCGCCAAGTTCACCTCGGACGGTGAGATCTGCCTTCGCGCCGTACGCCGCTACGAAGCGGATCGCGACTGGCTGTTGATTGAAGTGTGCGATACCGGCATCGGCATCGCGCCGGAGCGCCAAGCCATCCTGTTCGAACCGTTCATGCAGGCCGACACCGCAGCATCAGGACAAGGCACCGGGTTGGGCTTGGCCATCACCCGCGAGTTGGCGCACCTGATGGGCGGCGTGGTTGCGGTGGAAAGCGAACCGGGACGCGGCTCGCGGTTTTCGCTGCGCGTTCCTCTGTTCGCCGATGCCACGCTCGACGCCGCCGAGTCTTGGCTGCTCGATGCCGGACGCGAAGCCGCCTGAGGCGATCGGCGCCCGTCAGATCAACGCACGTTCAATGCCGCGAGGGCCTGCAGCACGCCCTCGTAGCGCGCGCGAATATCATCGCCGATGTGCGCATGGGTGGGGATGTAGAACAATCCAAGGTCCATGCCCTGAAGCGCCAGCGCCGCGCAGCGCTCCGGCATCATCAGCTCAAGCACTGGCGCCGCCAGCGCGGGGTCGGGCAACGCCCGCGCGATCAGCGGCGTATACACCGCCCCCGGCATTAGGACGTGCACATCGAGCGCATCCGCGCACTCGTCGCGCAGCCATTCGGCCATGATCAGCACGCCGTGTTTGCTCGCGCCGTAAAGACCAAGCCCTCGCCCCCGCACGGCGGCGGGGACTGACAACGAGTTCTCCGAGCCGGTGATCATCAAGCGCCCGCGCGCACCGCTTGGCGCCAGTGTACGCAAGTACGCTTGCGCCACTCTTACGGCGGCAAAGAGGTTTACCGCGAACAGGCGCTCTGTGTCCGGCCCCAAAGCCTCGTTCTTGATCTTCTTGTTGCGCCCGACGCCGGCATTGGAACACACGAGATCCAGCCGCCCGCGCCAGGCGAAAGCCTGCCGCACCAGTTCGGCAGCGGCGTCCGGTTGCGCCAGGTCGGCGCTGAGCGCGCACGCGGCGTCGCCAAGCTCTGCGGCGGCGGCCCGAGCGCCTGCCTCGTCAATGTCGCCGAGCACGACATGGGCGCCGCGCGCGGCCAATGCCGCCGCGAGCGCTTTGCCAATCCCCGATGCGGCCCCTGTGATCAATGCCGTTTTGTCTGTGTAGTCGATCATGGAAACGCCCCCATGCTTGCCCGGATGGGCGCCAGCAGCGCCTCCAATGCGGACGGTTCATCGAAAACCGCGGTCACCGGCAATGTGGCCACGCGCGCGCGCCACTCCGGTGAAAGCCGTGCCGCGTCCTTCTCGGTGGTGATGAGGCGCGCCCCGCGCTCTTGTGCAAGTTGCGCGAGCAAGTCCAGGTCGTCGTCGGAGTAGGCGTGGTGGTCGGGGAAGGGGATGGCGTCGGTGAGATCGGCGCTCAGGGCGCCAAGCGCATCGAAAAATTTCTCCGGCCGCGCCAGGCCGGCGAACGCGACGAGCGGCCCCGCGGGGGGCGCGGCGATGGGCTCCAGGCGCGCGCGCAGCACCGGCTTGTCGAACCCCCTCAGCCATTCGGATTCATCGACGCCATCCTCTGAAACATCGGATGCGTTGTACAAAAAGATCAGCGCGTCCGCGCGCGAAAGCCCGCTCGCAAGTCGCTCGCGCAAGGGTCCCGCTGGAAACACGCGGCCATTGCCGACGCCATAGGCCGGATCGATCACAACCAGGGAAAGCGTCTTTGCAAGCGAGGGATTTTGGAAGCCGTCATCCATCACGATCGCGCGTCCGCCCGCGCCTGCGATTGCGCGCGCCCCCGCGACGCGGTCGCGGGCGATCCAGGCAGGACCGTCCGCCGCATGCAGAAGCGGTTCGTCGCCGACTTCCGCGGAGCTCATGTCCGTCGATACGCGCAACGGTCCCTCGACGCGTCCGCCATAGCCGCGCGAGAGTGTGTGTGCGCCGTGGCCCAGGCTCGCACGCACGGCCCGTGTCACCGGCGTCTTGCCGGCGCCTCCAAGCGTGAAATTCCCAACGCACACCACGGGGATCGGCGCTTGCCACGGCGTTGTGCTGCGCGACTTCCGTTCGCCCGCCCACGCGTAGATCCACGAAACCGGCGTCAGCAACGCGCGCAGCATCGGCGCAGCGTCACGCCCGTGCACGTCGGCGCGCCAGAACTCAGGCGGACGCATGGGCGCTGGCTCTTGTGGTTTGGCGTGAGAGCAGCCCCGCCAACGCCGCTACGGTTTGAGCAAACGCCTCCGCGCCTTGTTCGGTTACGGCGCGCGCCGCCTCGACTTGTCGCGCCCGCGCGGCGTCGTTGCGCCAGAGTCCGAGCACCGCCTCCGACAGCGCGCTGGCGCTGTCCGCTCTCGTGATCGCATCGGCGGCCTCGAGCGCATCGTAGATGTCCTGAAAGCTCTCGACGTGGGGCCCGACGACGATCGCCGAGCCCAGCTTCGCCGGCTCGATGGGGTTGTGCCCCTTCAGCTGCGGCGCGAGGCTCCCCGCCACCAGGGCGACCGGCGCCAAAGTGTACAACATGCCCAGCTCGCCAAGCGTGTCCGCGACATAGACAGCCGCGGCGCCGATCGGCTCGCAGAGTGCGCGCCTTGGCGCTCCGCCCGCGAGCCGCGCGACCGCGTCGCCGCGCTCAGGGTGGCGCGGCGCGATGATCAGCAGCGCGTTCGGAATGGACGCCCGCACACCCTGATGCGCGGCAATGGCGATCTCGTCTTCGCCGGCATGGGTGGAGGCTGCCAACCATACGGGGCGCTGGTGGAGGGCCTCAAGGAGCAACGCGCGCGCCGATTCATCCCCGCGCGGAAGCGGGGCGGCGAGTTTGAGGTTGGCGGGAGTGGGGATCGGCGCCTCGCGCAGCAGGCGCAATAGCGCGGCGGTGCGTTCGTCGGCCGCTGAAACGAACGCAAACGCCTTCAAGAGCCGGCGCCCCGCATTCGACCAGCGGCGCCACCGCTGCAATGTGGCGACGCTCATTCGCGCATTCACGAGCGCCAGCGGCACGCCCCGCCGCTCGGCTTCGAGAATGAGGTTTGGCCAAATCTCGCTTTCGACGAAAACGCCAACGTCAGGACGCCAATGATCGAGGAAGCGCCGCACCGCGTCGGCGCGGTCCAACGGCGCATAGATGTGGGTTGTGCGCGCGTCCCCTCGCTTGGCGGCGAGTTCGGCCGAAGTGCGGGTGCCGGTCGACAAAAGGAAGGAGAGCTCGCTATCCCGCGCCGCGAGCGCGTCGATCAGAGCAAACGCGACGCCGCTTTCGCCGACGCTGGCGGCATGCAGCCATACGAGCGCGCCGCCGCCTCGTGCGCGCGAATAGCGCCCAAATCTCTCGCCGATCCGCTCTGGGTCTTCCTTGCCGGCGCGCGCGCGGCGCCGGAGCCAAATGCCGGCAAATGGCGCCAGCAGCGCCACAGCCGAGCGATAGAGCAGGAGCATTGGCGAACTGCTCACGTCGCGTCCGCCGCCTCCAGCGGTTCGGCTTCTTTCAGCGCCGGAGCCGGTAGGATAGGCGCCACGCCGGCGATGCGGTCGGCCTCTGCGGCGATGCGGTTCATCTCCGCTTCCAGCTTCTCGCGAACGCTTTCGACCTCCCCATCGCTCGCCTCCAGCGACGGCGGCGCGATCGGGTCGCTCCAAATGAGGGCGCCGCGGCCGAACGGAAGCGGCAGGATGAATTTGTCCCAGCTCTTGTTGAAGACGATGCGGTTCGAGGTCGACCAAGTCATCGCCACCAGAGGTGCCCTCGCAAGCTTCGCCAACTGGATGGGCCCGCGCTTGGCGCGCATGCGAGGCCCCCTCGGCCCGTCTGGCGTCACGCCGATGATGCCGCCGTCCTCGATGTGGCGCGCCATCGCGCGCATGGCCTCGACGCCGCCCTTCCTTCTTCGTCCCGGCTTGGCGGCGGAACCGCGGATCACCTCCGCGCCGACCGTACGCGACGCGTGAGTGACGACGCCGCCCTCGCGTGACTGCGAGATCAGCATCTTGGCTCTAGGAACGCCAGGACCGAACGCCCACAGCTTGTGGAAGAGCGTGAAACGGCCATGCCACATGCATGCGACGAGCGAGCCATCGCCGCCCCAGAACCGCTCGACCGCCGCTTGGTTCACCCGTGTCCAGCGTGTGGTCGCGCCAACCAGCAGCATGTAGCCGCCAATGGCGCGTCCGATCAGGAACTGGACGATAGGGTTGCCGAGCAGCGCTTTGAACATGAGGATCAGGATGCGCGCTTCCGGGGCGCTATACTTGCCCTTATAGGGGATCAGCTGGGCAGAGCGCCAGCGCGGGATTGAGTTCTGAATGTCCGAGATCAGTCAGGCATCGCCCCAGAAGGCGCCGCCGACGTCGCGATTTGACCTTGCGACGCTGGAGGGCCGCCGCCGCGCCCAGGCCGATCTCGTTTGGGCGGATCACGGCTTCTTGCGCGCCGCGTTCGCCAATTTTCATTGGATTGAGCCTGGCCTCATGGCGCGCGCCAATCAGCCCTCGCCGCAAGCCATCGCGCGTTATGCCCGCCAAGGCTTCAAGACCATACTCAATTTGCGCGGTCCTTCTGACACCGGCTACTACGCCCTGGAGCGAGAGGCGTGCGAGCGCCATGGGCTGACTTTGGTTGATGCGCGCATGCACTCGCGCGATCCGCCGAGCCGCGAGCAGGTCAAGCGCGCCAAAGAACTCTTCGCCGCCATCGCCTATCCTGCGTTGATGCACTGCAAGTCCGGAGCCGACCGCGCCGGCGCCATGGCCGTACTTTACAAGCACTTCAAGATGGGCAGGCCCATCGAGGAGGCGGTCGAGCAGCTGCGCTTGAAGTACCTGCACGTGAAGCAAGGCAAGACCGGCGTCATCGACTATTTCTTTCAGCGCTATCTCGAAGAAAGCCGCGCCAGCGGCAAATCGTTCGAGCGCTGGGTGGCCGAGGACTACGATCAGAAGGCGATGAAAAGCACGTTTGTCGGCGAATGGTGGGCAAACATCCTGGTCGACCGCATTTTGCGTCGCGAGTAGGGCCGACCGGCCGATCCGCCCGCATTCTTATCCGGCTTGGAATTGCAAACGGGCGAGTCCGCTGTAGACGCCGCCACGGCTCATCAGCTCTTCATGGCGCCCCGCCTCGACGATCTCGCCCTTGTTGAAAACCAGAATTCGATCGGCGTTGCGCACCGTCGACAGGCGGTGGGCGATGACCAGCACCGTGCGCCCGCGCGAGAGCCGCGCCAACGCCTCCTGCACGCGCGCCTCGCTGGCCGCGTCGAGCGCGCTGGTGGCCTCGTCCAGCAACAGAATAGGCGCATCGCGCAGAAACGCCCGCGCAAGCGCGATGCGCTGGCGCTCGCCGCCGGAAATCGCCGCGCCGCGTTCGCCGACATTTGTGTCATAGCCCTGAGGCAGCGCCATAATGAAATCATGCGCTGAAGCCGCGCGCGCGGCCTCCTCGATCTCCGCCTGGCTGGCGCCTGCACGCCCGAGCGCGATATTGGCGCGCACGCTGTCGTGAAACAGCGCCGCTTCCTGCGTTACCAGCGCCATTGCGGAGCGCAAGCTCGCGAGCGTGACCTCGCGCACGTCTTGGCCGTCGATACACACGACGCCGCCCGTGGCGTCGTAGAGGCGCGGCAGCAAGTTGAATACTGTCGACTTGCCCGCGCCCGACGGGCCTACGAGCGCGACCGTCTCGCCGGGGTTCACGCTGAAGCTCACGTTGCGCAGCGCCGGGTCGGAGTCGTAGGCAAAGCTCACCGCCTCGAACGTGATGCGCCCCAGCGGCGCCGAGAGCGTGCGCGCGCCGGGCTTGTCGTTGATGGCGGTAGGCTCGTCGAGCAGCGAAAAGATGCGCGATAGTGCGGCGCGGCCCTCGTTCAACAGCGTATTTGCCTGGCCAAGCGCGCGCGCCGAAGGCGTGGCGGCGCCGACGGCGCCGATAATGCCGATCAAATCGCCCAGTGTCATCGCCTCCTCGCCAATGCGCCACGCCGCGACCCAGAGCACGCCCGCCAACGCCGCGCCGCCGATGATTTCCAGTAGCGGCACGGTATTGGCGCGATTGTACGCGAGTTTGCGTGCGAGCTTGCGCCGCGCCTCGAACGCCGTGCGCGCGCGCCCAGCTTCGTGCTCCTCGAGTCCGTATGTTTTCACGAGGCGCGCTGCCGCGAAGCTCTCGGACAAAGTTGCGGAAAGCGCCCCGAGTTGAGCTTGCGCCGCCTCGGTTTGACGCCGCGCGCGCTTGGCGATGGCGCTTAGCGCCGGCGCCGCCAGCGCGAACACGCCTAGCACGACCAGGCTGAGCACCCAATCGAGCCAGAGCATGGTTGCGATCGCACCCGCGAGCGTCAGCGTGTCGCGAATGATCGCCTGGCCGCCGCGAACCAACAATTCGCCGATGATGTTTATGTCATTGGTGAAACGCGAAACCAGCGAGGCTGGCGCCTCGCGCGCGTGGCGCACGAAGTCCACGCTCATCAGCTTGGCGAACATGGCGTTCTGCAGGTCCCGCAACACGCTGAGCGAAAGCGTCTGCGATTGCACCGCTTGGCCCCACATCGCCAGCGCGCGCACGGCGGTGGCGGCAAGCACCGCGACAGGCGCGAGCACCAGCACGCGTGCGTCGCCAGCGGCGAGGCCGTCGGTCGTGTACTTGAGGATCAGGCCGTACGACACCGCGCCCGCCGCCACCAGCGCCAGCGTCGGCGCCAGCAACAGGACCTCGCGCAGGTAGCGAACGGAAACGAACTGGCGCCAAAGGCGCGCGATCGAGCCGGGAGCTTTCGCATCGCTCTCCCGCGCGAGAGCCGCGTCGGTTGTGTTCACATCTCGCTCTCGGGATCCTCGCCGGGATCGAGCAGGCGATGGGCGTGAATGATGAAGTAGCGCATGCGCGCATTGTCCACGGTGCGCTGGGCGGCGGACTTCCAGGCGTCATAGGCGGTGCGATAGTTCGGGAAAGCGCCGACGAAATCCAGCTTGGAAAGATCGACGAACTCCGTGGCTTCGAGCGCCCTCAGTTCGCCGCCGATGACAAGGTGCAAAAGCTGTCGAGTTTCGCTCATGGTCTTTCGCTTTGCGCTCGCGGGTCAGGCCAATGACACGTGCGTTCGATTAGCAAAGGGTGAAGCAATGCGCCAGCGGCGACCACCCCGGGTGCGTGCGGAATGGTTTGGTTGAAGTCAAGCGGCGCGTTGTAGAAGTCGGTGACGCGCCCGCCGGCCGCTTCGACGATGGCCGCGCCGGCCGCGATATCCCATTCGTTCTTGAACCCAAACAACAGTGCGGCGTCGCCGTGGCCAGCCGCGGTCAATGCCAGCCGATAAGCGATTGACTGGCGATCGACGATGTCGACCTTTGGCCAGGGCGTCGGCCAACGCTTGTCGTTCAGTCGGAATTTTTGCCCGATGAGGCGGGCCCCTTCGACCTTTTCGCGCGCCGTGGCTGCAACCTTGCGCCCATTCAGCGACGCGCCGCCTCCGATGGCGCCCGCGAACAGCTCATCGGTGAGCGGATTGTACACAACGCCGGCCGCCGCGCGACCGCGCTCGGCGACGCCGATGCTGATGGTGAATTGCGGCACCCTGGCGATCAACGCCGCGGTGCCGTCGATAGGGTCGACGATGAATGCGCGCAGCGCGTCGATGCGCTCTTTTGGATTGTCGGGAGATTCCTCGGAAAGCCACCCATAGGATGGGCGATTGCCGCGAAGGCGCTCGATCAGCAGGTCGTTGACCGCGATGTCGACATTTGTGACGGGCCCGGCCTCGCCCTTCGATTTGATCTCCAGCGGCTTGCTCATCAATGCGCGAACGAGCGCGCCGGCCTCGCGCGCCGCCGCCTCGAGAAGAGGAAGATCAGGTTCCGCCGATGACAAGATCGTCCACAGCCAAACTAGGCGCCTCAAGCGCGCCGCGCGTGTCGAGATCGGACCCGCAGCGCAAGCGCGCATACATGTCGAGCAGATTGCCCGCCACCGTCACTTCGCTGACGGGGTGTGCGATGGCGCCGCCCTCGAACCAGAAGCCCGCCACGCCCACCGACCAGTCGCCGGTGTTCATGTTGAGCGAAGGCGAGAACATCTCGGTGATGAAGAGCCCCTTGCCTGCCTCGCGCATGAGCCCATCGCGGTCGAGCGCGCCTGGCTTGACGAACAGATTGGCGGCGCCCACCCCAGGGGGACCGCCGTGGCCGCTCGTGGCGTGACCGTTCGGCTCCAGCCCTAGCTGGCGCGCGCTCGAGGCATTGAGCAGCCAAGTCGTGGCGACGCCGTCGTCGATAAGCGCCATCGCGCGCACCGCGCCGCCCTCGCCGTCAAACGCGCGCGCCCCCAGCGTGCGCGGGCGCAGCGGGTCCTCAAGCAATTCGAACCCTGGGGCGAACACGCGCTGGCCGAGCTTGTCTTTGAGGAACGAAACCCCGCGCGCCACCGATGGCCCGGAGATCGCGGCGAGGAACGGACCAAGAATGCGCCCCGCGATCCTGCTTTCGAAGATGACGGTCGCCTTCTGGCTCGCGACCTTTCGTGAGCCAAGTCGAGCGGCAGTGCGCTCGCCAGCGACGCGTCCGATCAGTTCCGGCGCTGGCAAGTCGGCGAAGAAACGCTTTGTGCGATATTCGTAGTCGCGCTCCATGTCCTCGCCTTGCTCGGCGACGGGCTGGGCGCCCAGGCTGTAGGAGGTACCGTGCTCCACGCCCTCGAACCCGTCCGACGTGACGTGCGCGAAAGTAGACGCCTCGCTCGAAGCGCCGCCGCCGCCGGAGTTGGCGATGCCGGGAACCGCGAGCGAAGCCGCCTCGCACGCGCGCGCCAAATCCAGGAGCTGTTCCGGGCTGGGGCGCGCGCTGTCAGACTGATCGAGATCGGGAAACGGCCCGCGAGCCCGAAAACGGGCGTCCAGCAGACCGCAATAGGCGTCTTCCGGCGCGGCTCTGGCCATGGCCACGGTGCGCTCCGCCAGCGCCCGCAGACCGGCAGGCGAAAGATCGGTGGTTGACGCCGAGGCCTGGTGTTTGCCGATGAAGGCCCGCAACGCTACGTTGCGCGCTTCCTCGCGCTCCATGCCTTCGAGCGCCCCCATTCGCACCTCCGCGGAGATGCTCTCACGCGCCGCCAGCGAGGCTTCCGCGGCTTCCGCGCCCGCCTGTTTGGCATAGTCGAGGAGGGCCGCCAGCGCGGTTTGAGAATCAGCATCGAAAGCCATGGCGCCAACATGGGCTCCAGCTAAGTCCGCGGCAACGGCTCAAAGCTGCTGGCTTAACCCGGAATAAATCAGCCCCCCGCCGATCAGGGCGTACGCGATCCATGTCAGCAGGACCCCCAGCGAACGCCCGAGATTGAGCATGCCAGCGTTGAGCCCGACGCCGTGAAGAATTCGCCCCGCCGTCAACGTGGCCCCCGCCGCGTGAAGCAGCCAGAGCGGGGCCGCCGGCTCCAAAAGCGCCAGCATAAGGAGCCCAACCAGGCCCGCCGGGATGTACTCAGCGGCGTTAGCGTGGGCGCGTTGCGCGCGGGCGAAATCCTCGTTGCCGCCATCCCCCAACCGTATCTTGTGGCGTCGCCGCCCCATGACTACCACCAGCGCGAGGATCAACAAAAGCAGGATGTTGGCGCCGGCATAGAGGGCGGCGATTTCAAGGCGCAGCATGGGCGGTTCTTTCCGAGCACTTCAGATCATCTTGTCTGCGCTGAGTTTTTTTGCTCCGTCAACGCTTTGTTTTGCTTTCGGAAACTCATTTTTTATGGCGGCTGTCCCATAGTGGCTCGACAAACAAGAGCGTCGCCTCGAAGGCGCGGGATGGGTGGTGTTGAGCGAGCGCGCAGTCCAGCGCCTCGCCCAGGCGAGTTAGCGGCAGCCCCCGGCGTCCGGGCCGGAGCGGGCTGCCGCCAGCAGCTTTCCAAACGGCAACCAAAAACCATCGCGACCAGCCAGCGCCGAAGCGCTAGACCAAATGCGTCCAGGCAATCGCGGAGGCGCGCCATGAAAATTCAGGCTTTGATCTTGGCGTTGGCGCTCGCCGCCTGCGGCCAGAACGGCGAGCAGGCAGAGACCCCCGCGCCGCCAACGGAACAACCCGACGCCATGACCCTCAACATCGAGATCGGCCGCTACGGCGTCATGCTGAGCCAAGTGCACGGGCTCAGTGGAGAGGGCGCGGAAACAGTTGCCGACGCCACCGATCCGCAAATCATGGCCCGCGCCCTGCGCGAGACCGTGTGGGAGTATAACCTCGAGCGCTCACGGCTCTGCGCCGGCGGCCTTTACACCGAGATCTCCTGCGGGCCCGCTTTCGCGCCGGTCTGGATCGGCGAGCCGCCGACCGCCGCGCCCACGCTGGCAGAGCTGCAGGCCCGTAGCAACGCAGTCGGCGAAGAGGTGATGCGGCTTTGGAGTGCCGTCTGCGAAGACGCCCGGGCGCGAGAGGTCGACGAAGACGCCAAGATGTTTGTCTGCGCGATGGAATAGCTCAAGCCCTGAGCGCCCACACCGCCGCGCGCTTCAACTCCGAGTCTTCCAGCGCGCGCGTGACCGGGATGTCGTAGGCGGCGATTTGTTCGAGCTTTTCGCGCGGCAGATAGGTGCGTCCCGGGTCGCCGATCAGTACCGATTTGCCCTGCGATTGCAGCGCGACGAGCCACGCCAGCACGCGAGGCGCAAGATCGCGGTCATAGAACAGGTCGCCGACCAGAATGACATCGGCATCCGTGGGCGCGTCGATTAGATCGGCGGCGGTCGTTTCGATCTGTACATCATTGAGCGCGGCGTTGAGGTTCGCTGCATCGCCCGCGAATACGTCGATGTCCGCGGCGAGCGCCGAAGTTGCGCCGGCTCTCATCGCCGCGATCGCGACAAGCCCTGAGCCCGAAGCCATGTCCAGCACGGTTTTGCCGGCCACGACTTGCGAGTGGTCGAGCACATAGCGCGCCAGCGCTTGCCCGCCCGCCCACGCGAACGCCCAGAACGGCGGCGGCAGGCCGAGTTCGGCCAGCTCCTCTTCCGTCAATTGCCACAGGCTCACGGCGTCATCGGCCAGATGCAGGCGCAAC
>CAYRHK010000036.1:0-13455 GCA_964423825.1 uncultured Terricaulis sp.
GGCCGTACTTGCCGATGGCGACACCGTCACCGTCATCAAAGATCTCAAGATCAAAGGCACGTCGCAAGTTGTGAAGGTCGGCACCAAGGTGAAAAATATTCGCCTCGTTGGCGGCGACCACGACATCGACTGCAAGATTGACGGCTTCGGTGCAATGAAGCTGAAGTCGGAGTTTGTTCGCAAAAGCTGAGCGAAGCGACCTAACGCGCCCCCGCCTGCTGGCGCGCCAATTCCGCCTCAAAGGCGGCCTCCAAGTTATCGTTGAAAACACTGAGAGCGTTAGCATCGACAAACGCGTTTGCATCACCCGCGCGCTGACGCGCTCGCCGCGTCTCAAGCCCAAAGAAGTTCTCGTGGTTGCCCAAGAACACATCGGCGCGCATCTCGCGCACCCGAGCGAAGGTTGAGCGAAAGGCCTCCACCATGCCCGGGTAAGATTCCGGGACGAGTGATTGGCCGGCCACCGTGGCGCTGCAATGAAAGAACGCCCTGTGAGGCGCGCCACCGGCGCCAACGACATCCATGCTCCAGGACGTGCACCCTTCGGTGTGCCCCGGGGTCAAGTGCGCGGTCAAAGTTACCCCGCCAAGCGTCAGACTCTCGCCATCGCCAATGACCCGATCAACGCGCACCGGTGGGAATCTCATGCCGCTGCTAGGGCCGTAACCGATATCGCCCGCTTCAAGCACCGGCTTGTCGGCGGCGCTCGCCACCATCACGGCGCCGCTCAAGCGCTGAAGCCCGGCGAGGCCGCCAGCGTGGTCGAAGTGCGCGTGCGAGTTCAGCAAATAGCGCACGTCGCGCACATCGTAGCCTAGCGCGCTGATGTTCGAGGCGATCTGCGGCACGCTCTGAGGCAGGATACCGTCAATCAGAAAGTGGCCATCCGGCGTCGTGATCAAGAACGAACTGACGCCCGCGGTGCCGACATAGTGGATGTTGCCGATAACCGTGAACGGCTCATACGGTTCATTCCAGCGGCCGTTGATCGCGTAGCCGTTCAGCGGCGCGTTTTCCGCCGCCGCGATCTCCGCATCGCTCGCCAATGGCGGCGACGTTGCACAACCCAGCAGCGCCAGGGCCAAGAAGACTGCTCTCATTCTGCTTGTCTAACAGTCTCGAAGGAGATGAGCAAACAGGCTAAGACCCAAACCCAAGCATGCAATCCTACGACACCATCATCATAGGCGCCGGCGCCGCCGGACTCTATGCCGCCGCGCAAGCCGGACAGCGCGGTCGCCGGGTGGCAGTGCTCGAACACAACGCCGAACCGGGCGCCAAGATACTCATTTCTGGCGGCGGTCGCTGCAACTTCACCAACCTTAACGCGGGAGACCACTCACGCTATCTCTCAGCCAACCCACACTTCGCGCGATCAGCACTCTCCCGCCACCCGCCTGCCGATTTCATCGCACTTGTGCGCAAGCACGGCGTCACTCACTACGAAAAAAAACTCGGGCAGCTCTTCTGCGAAGGCCCCCGCTCCGCGCGAAGGATCATAGCCATGCTGCTGGACGAATGCGCCGCGGTGGGCGTCGGCATTCGCCTCAACTGCAATATTACGGCAGTCAGCAAGGCCGAGCGCTATCGCGTTGAGACCAACCAGGGACGCTTCGAAAGCGACACGTTGTGCATCGCGACGGGCGGACGCTCGGTCCCGAAATTGGGCGCAAGCGGATTCGCGTTCGAACTGGCCAAGCAATTCGCCGTGCCCACAATCACTACCCGTCCCGGCCTAGTTCCGCTGACTTTCAGCGAGAACGACCTCGCATGGATGCGATCGCTTTCGGGCGTGTCCGCGGAAATCGTGGTTGGCGCGGGCAGGGCGCGGTTCCACGAGGACGCGCTCTTCACCCATCGCGGGCTCTCCGGCCCTGCCATCCTCCAGGCATCGTCCTATTGGCGCGAAGGCGACACGATAGAGATCGATTGGCTGCCCGTCCGCGACGGGGACTGGCTCCTCGAGCGCAAACGGGCGCGTCCCAAGGCGCACTTGAAGAACGTGCTCACAGAATTGTTGCCGGAACGCTTGGCTACGGCATTGTGCGAACTACCCACCGCATCAAAGGGGGAGCGCGCCGAGCTCGGCGACATGAAAGACTCAACACTGCTTGAGACGATGCACGCGCTGAAGCACCACGCCCTCAAGCCATCGGGCACTGAAGGCTACGCAAAAGCGGAAGTCACTGTCGGCGGCGTCGACACCAACGCGTTATCACAGCAGACCATGGCATGCCGCGCCGTGCCAGGCCTTCACTTCGTTGGAGAGTGCGTGGACGTCACCGGCTGGCTCGGAGGATACAATTTCCAGTGGGCCTGGTCGAGCGGCTGGGCGGCAGGTCAAAGTCTATGAGCGCAACCCATCCACTCAGCGCCATGATAGCAACAAGCAACCACGCTCGCGATAACGCGCGATCAGATCAAGGGTCTGATGCAAGCGGCGAAGACTGTCCGGGAATGGAAACCGGCGCCAATGAAACTCACACAGCACCAGATCAATGCGCTCGATGATGGCGCTCGACAGCAAGTGCGGCAACAGATCGTATTCCGAACCTTCGACATCCATTTTCACAACGATGCGCGTTTCGGGCGTCGAACGCACCCGCAAGAACTCCGCCAAATCTACGCACGGCGCCATCATGCGGCGCGACGGCGATTTGTTGCGCGCAATCGAGACGACGGCGGTCGAGCCGTCATTAGGGTGGTACGTGTCATCGGCGCCGTCCAGAGCGATCTCGGTGACGCCGTCGCGCGTACCGGCCGCCGCGTGCACGAATTCAACGGGTCCAAAAGCGTACCGCGCGATCTCCGATAAGGCGGAACGGTGCAACGCTTCCTGGAGTTCAATCCCCACCCAACGATAGTCGCCGCCCAGCGCCGCATAGAAGCGATCGAACACTTTGCGATTGTTGAACCCGAGATCGCAGAAGAGCCTGTCTTCCGCCCGCACGAGACTTGGCCGCGCGCGGATCAGATCGATCGAGCGGTCGATGATCGCGGCTTGTTCGGCTAGCAGGTAGAACGGATCCTGCCGCTCCACCCAATTCTTTGCCGATGGCGGCAGAACCTCGTTCAACCATCTGCGGCGGCGGCGACTGATGCGGGGAAGCGTCATGGCGCTCACAACTACCGCGCCGCCAACGCAACCGCTAGTCCCGCCGCCCAACCGGGGCCGGCAACGACGAGCTCCCTTCCCGTGAACCCGGTCGACTTCATAGATTGCAGGCGGCAGCGTCTGCGCCCTATCGTTACCCGACAAGAGGAGCAACCAAATGAACTTGCCGGCCTCCATCGCGTCAATTCTGTTCACACTGGCCTTCGTGGCGCCAAGCTATGCGCAGAAGCCGGCGGAGCCACCCGCGGCGGAACTCGCGGCGCCGGCGCCGGACGACCCAACCATCGCCACCACCACAGCGGTCTTGCGGGACTTTTACCAGGCCCTTTTCTTCGAGACCGGATTGTTCGATGTTATGGCCGCAAGAGAACTGCCGCAGCTTCGCGAAATCGCGCAGAACTCTGACTTCTACCGCCGCGCCAACCGCCGCCAACGCCGCGCGCTGGACGCCGCCATTGACGCGACACCGGAACTTATCCGCTCTGAGGTCCTCGCAGAAACATCCACGATGGCGCAAAATGTGGCCCCGCGGATCGCAGCGCTCATGCGCGCAGAAGACATTGCTGGCTTGACCAACCTGTTGCGCTCACCCGAATGGCGACCGCTGGTGTCGCGCATGATTGGACTGGCGGCGGCCGATAAGGACACTGACGCTGCAATCACGCCCGAGGATGAGGCCCGCTTCCACGCCATGGACAATGAACCATTCGCGCAAGCGTTCGAACAACACGGAGACGAGTTCTTCGCCATTCTGTCGGGCGAGTTTGACGCCGCAAGTCCACGCATCATGAGACGCCTGCAAATCGCGATGTCCCGCCAAATCTGCGACGCGCTGGGCGACGACTGCCCGCCGCAAATGCGCGCGTTGCTTGGGGATATTTAGGTATCATCCGCGAACGGGTTCTTTCCCGCCTTCACGATCAGGCGGATCGGCGCGGCGTGCAGGTCAAAGGCGTCTCGCAAGCCGTTGACCAGGTAGCGCTTGTAGGAGTCCGGCATTTCTTCGGCCCGTGAGCAGATTAACACGAAGGTCGGCGGGCGCGCTTTGATCTGGGTTAGATAGCGCGGCTTGATGCGCTTGCCGCCAACCGCAGGCGGGGGATGACGGGCGATCGAATTGTAAAGCCAGTCGTTCAGATCCTTGGTTTTAACTCGCGCCGTCCAATCGCCATGAGCTTCGTCCACGGCCTTCATCAGCCGGTCCAACCCGACGCCTGACAACGCCGCCACCGTCACCAACGGCGCCCCGCGCGCTTGCGGCAGGCTCTCGCGCGCGACCAGTTTCATTTCCTCGAAGTGCGCGCGCGGATCAGCAATCTTATCCCACTTCGCGAGCACGAACACCAACGCGCGCCCTTCTCGGACCACGAGATCGGCGATCGTCAGGTCCTGGCGCTCGAAGGCCTCACCCGCATCCATCACCAACACGCACACATCGGCGAAGCGGATCGCGTGCAGTGTCTCACCGACCGACAGGCGTTCAAGCTTGGCCTGCACTTTCGCCTTTTTGCGCATGCCGGCGGTGTCGACGAGGCGATACTGCTTGCCCTTCCACGACCAGTCGATGCTGATGGCGTCGCGAGTGATGCCGGCTTCCGGCCCGACAAGGAGGCGATCTTCGCCGATCAAGGCGTTGACCAATGTGGACTTGCCCGCGTTAGGCCGCCCAACGATGGCGACACGAATAGGACGCTCCGCTCCGCCGCCATCTTCAGGAGGAGCGGACAATAGCTCATGCCTGGCGATCGCAGCGTACAATTCGCTCATGCCCTCGCCGTGCTCGGCCGACAGCGCGATCGGCTCGCCAAGCCCCAGGGCGTAAGCCTCGTAGAGCCCGACATCGCCGGCGCGCCCCTCCGCCTTGTTGGCGGCGAGGACCACCGGCTTGTCGGCGCGCCGCAGCAGCGCCGCGAAAGCCTGGTCGATTGGCGTCACGCCAACGCGCGAGTCGATCAGAAACAGGATCACGTCCGCGTCGGCAATGGCGGATTCAGTCTGAGCGCGCATGCGCGCCTCGAGCGACGCATCGTTGATGTCCTCGAATCCGGCCGTGTCGATCAGCGTAAAATCGAGATCGCCCAAGCGCCCTTGCGCCTCACGCCGATCTCGCGTGACGCCCGGCGTATCATCGACGATGGCGAGCTTTTTGCCCGCCAGTCGATTGAACAATGTCGACTTGCCGACATTCGGGCGCCCGACAATGGCAAGTTTCACCGCCATGGCGCCCCTGCTCTAGCGCAGGACGACGAGGCGCGCTTCGTCGGTCACAATGTAGATCTGATCGTTGGCGGCGATCGGCGGGATGAACACCGGCTGCTCGACATCTGCTGTAGCAAGCGTCTGACCGTCGGTTGGCGAAACGGCAACCACCTCACCGAGCGAGTTTGCAAGCACCAAACGTCCGCCCACCATAATCGGACCCACCCAAGCCACACGGCCCTCGCGGTTGCCCTCTTCCTCGTAACGACGCAATTGGCGAACCCAGTAGATGTTCCCGGTCATGGCGTCGAACGCGACGAGTTCGCCGTCGACGCTCACTGCGTACAACACGGTTCCAGAAATCCAGGGCGTCTGTGTTGACGCGAATGCACGCGCCCAACCGCGTTGTCCGCTCCGCAAATCGATGGCTGCAAGCACGCCCGAGTGACTGGCCGCAAAAACAATGCCGTCTTGCAGCACCGGCCGACCCGCAATGTCGTTGATCGCGGAAAGTGAAGTCAGCCGCCCGGTGCGCGACAATGCGTCCGACCACAGACGCCGACCATTGCTCGCGAGCAAAGCGACGATTTCACCAGAGGCAAACGGCGCAACAACCGAGTCGTTGTCCACTGCCACACTCGGCGCCGACAATATCCGCGCCGGTTCGGCGATCGCCTGGTGCGTCCAAACCACCTCACCGGTACTGATGTCGATCGCCAGCAATTCGCTTTCATTGGTGATCGCATACAGCCGACCATTCGACACGGTCGGCGCCGATTGCAGCGGCGCATCCATGGTGGCGCGCCACAATTCATCGCCGCTCGCGGCGTCCAGCGCCACAATGAAACCAAACCCCGTGGTCACGAACACGCGCCCGCCCGCGGCCGCCACGCCGCCGCCACGCGCCACCCGGTCGCGCCCTTCCTCAGGCCTTAACGCCTTCGACCAATAGCGCTCGCCGTCACTGGCGCTGACCGCATGCAGGCGGTGATCGGCATCCAGGAAGAACAAACGCCCGTCAGCAATCACCGGAGGTGCAGCGATTTGTGAACGATTGTCGGAGCCAGCTCCGAGGTCGGCACGCCACGCACGCTCAAGCACCGCCGAACCGCTCGACTGCGGCGGCGAATTGTCCGCTGTGCCGCCGGGCTGGCCCCACTCCGTCACCGTCGTTGATGGCGGCACAACAATCGTGCGCGCGGCCAGCTCCGGATCGGGCGTCAATTGCTGCTCGAACGCCAAGATCGACACGCGACCGTCGTCAGGCGCTTCTGCGCGGGCGCCGCCATCGCCGTTACCGTCAAACGGCCAAACCGCGTCTCCGACACGACTAACCGTGGAGCAGGCCGACAGCGCCGCTGCCGCAGCCATGGCTGCAAGCGGCGCCAGAGAAGAACTGAAGTGTCGGCTCATTCACTGTCTCCTTCGGAAGGCGCAGGCGCATCGGTCGCGCCCTCCGCCGATGTCGGCGCTGGCCCGACAACGGACAGCGCCACTTGGGCGCGCCGCTGCACGGCCTGTGGCGCATCAAACGCCAATGTCAGATTCTCAAGTGTTTGGCGCGCGAGATCGGTCTCACCAGCCTCCCACGCTTCGATGGCCAACAATTCCTGCGCCAAATACGAAAGTCTGCCGCCATCTTCGATCAATGGTTGCAGGCGCGCCTGCAACGCTGCGAAATCTTGCGTCTCAGCTGCAATGTAGGCAGCGCGCAGCTGCGCAGTCTCGCGCAGAACCGGATCATTGGTCGCCTCCGCGGCGGCGTCGAACTCCGCCAACGCGCCATCGAGGTCACCCTGGGCCTGTAGTACAGCGCCATACTCCATGCGCGCCATGATCCTGTATGCGCGCGGCCCCTTCTCGCGCAGTTCGCTGAAAGCAGCAGCCGCGCCTTCGAGATCACCCTCGCGAACCAGCGTCTGCGCCGCGAGGTACTCAGCCGAGTGAGCGCGCGCGGCTTCAATGCGATTGTGCTTCCAAACCTGCCAGCCGCCGACGCCGGCAAGAAAGATCACCGCCCCGGCGATCAGCCACAACCCATATCGGCGCAGGAACGCCATCACACGGTCCTGGCGAAGGCTCTCGTCGACTTCCTGGACGAACGTATCGGTATCGTTGGTCACGCTGCTTTACCCTGCCCCTCAGCTAACGGCTGACGAGCAGCCCGCTACCTAGCGCGGCGCAAGCTAGCCGCGCTTGTCGCCCCTAGCAACGCGCGGCTGCCGCAGTTTGGGGGTCGATATCGCATAGGTCTCGGCTGCGGCAGGAAAACGGCGGGCGCGGACGTCGGCTGCATAGGCTGCCGCCGCCTCCCCAATGGTCGCCTTCAGGTTGGCGTAGCGGCGCACGAACTTGGGTGTCCATTCGAACAACCCCAACAAATCGTCGGTAACGAGAATCTGGCCATCGCACGCTGCTGAGGCCCCTATACCTATGGTCGGGACCGAAACGGCCGCGGTGATTTCCGGGGCCAAGCTCTCGTCTACCCCTTCCACCACGATCGCGAACGCTCCCGCAGCGTCGGTCTCCTTGGCTTCGGCGAGCACCCGCACACGCTCGGCCTCTGTACGGCCTTTGGCGCGGAACTTCCCCTCGACATTGACCGCCTGCGGGCGCAGGCCAACGTGCCCAATTACAGGGATGCCGCGCTCCACCAAAAACGCGATGGTCTTGGGGACCGAGGGGCCGGATTCCACCTTTACCGCGGCAGCACCTGTCTCCTTCAGAATGCGCGCGGCATTGGCGTAGGCGATTTCTGGGCTGGCCTCATAGGAACCGAACGGCATGTCCACGACCACCAGGGCGTGCTGCGCGCCGCGCACCACGGCCTGGCCGTGCATGATCATCATATCAAGGGTCACCCCCACCGTGTTGGGCAAGCCGTGGAGAACCATGCCCACCGAGTCGCCCACCAACAGGAGGTCACAATGGCGGTCCAAGATCGCGGCTACCGGGGCGGTATAGGCGGTCAGGCACACGATCGGTTCGCCGCCCTTGCGTGCGCGGATCTCAGGCACGGTTAGTTTGCGAATTTCCGCGTGACGGGACATGCCCACTGCATTACCGCGCGCAATACGGCCGCGCCAGCGCGACGCTAATAAAGGGCGAGCCCGATCAGTCTTGCGTCGCTCGATAGGCGACCGCACCACCAACCAATGCGGCTGCGGCCAACAAAATCTGGGTCAAGCCGATACCAAGTGATTGCAGCATGCCCTGACCCAAATTTGACAGGTCTGGAGCTTCCGCAATCGCGTCATGAGCGCGGGCGACTTCCAGCCCCGCCGTCGCCAGCAGGTCCTGGCCTTCACCCATCATGAAGCTGACCCCGGCATAGACGACCACAGCCCCAGCTGCCGCCAAACCTAGCCCTTGGGCGAATGAGCGCAGCTTGTAGTCGCTGACCCGGCGCGCCACGCGCCGACTCACCTGAACCGAAAACCCGTTATCGGCGGGCTCTTCGGCCTCCGCGAACGATCGTGTCAGCAAAGCGTCAAAGTCAGTCATTGGGCCGCCTCCAACATGCGGCGAAGCTTATCCGTTCCCCTTAATACATGTGACTTGACCGTACCCAGGGGAAGACCGGTCATTTCTACTATTTCCCCGTGGCTGAGCCCTTCTCCGTGGTTCAGCGTCACACACAATCTCTCAGCATCCGACAATCTGGCAAGCGCCTTCTCCAGATCAATCTTGGCGCCTGCGGCCGCCTCCGGCGTCGAGCCCTCCGAGGCGATCGGAGACGCATCATCGATCTCCTCAAAGACGGCCCGCTGCCGCCGTTTCGCCATCAGGAACGTGGTCACCGCAATCCTCCTAAACCATCCAGGGAAGGCAGCAGGGCTCTCCAAGTCTCGCAATTTATCCCACGCCTTCATGAATGCATCTTGAGCTAGATCATCCGCCTCCGCCGCGTTGCCGCACATCCGCCGGAGCAAAGCCCGAGCCCAGCCCTGGCGACGACGAACCAATTCTCCGAACGCGGCTTGGTCCTGTACCTGCGCCGCGAGGATGAGGGCCGCCTCGGTCGCCTCGGCCAGATTGGTGAACCCCCGCGACCGCACCTCGCACTCATTGCTCCTTTTGCTTGGTCATGTAGTCGACAGCCGCCAGAAGCAGGAAGGCAATGGCCAAGGCGCCCAGGATCATCGCCGCGATCATCATGCCGCCCGTGAAATCGCCTTCACTGGCGAAGTTCGCCCCGACAAAACCCAGGGCCAGCGCCAGCAGCACAACGCCGCTGCCGAGCGTACGCCGTGGCTGGTCAGGCTTCGGGCCGGCTCGTCGGTTCGCCTCGGTGAGTTCGCGCATGAGGGCGGGGTCTAGGGTCTGGCCGCGCTCCAGCGCCTGGCTCAGCACCTGGTGCGCTGACTGGCGGGTTTTTTCCCGCAGCCAGATCGGCACCAAAATGATTGCCGCCAAAAAACCAAAAAAGGTCAGTGTGATTAGAACTTCCATCGATTGTCTCCATAGCCCGGGTCAGCGGCCCTGCCTTATTTGTAACAATAGATGCGCTAAAGCCCGACCTTGGATGCGCCCCCACGGCATAGACTGCAGTGATTAATGTGCGGTAATATATGCCTGCATGGCGGCGGCCTCGGCCTCCACCGCAGCGATGCGGTGTTTAACCAAGTCACCGATCGACACGATCCCAACCAGACGGCCCTCCTCGATCACCGGCAAATGCCGAATGCGCCGGTCGGTCATGCGCGCCAAACAGTCGTCAATGGTCTCGTGAAGCGCGGCAGTAATGACACTGCGGCTCATGGCGTCCCCGACCGCCGACGACAGAGCCTTTTCCCCCCGCCGTGCTAACTCCCGGACAACGTCGCGCTCAGAAATCACCCCCGCTGGGGCGCTATTGTGGTCAAGCACCACCAGTGCGCCAACCCGCCTTTCGTCCAGTGCCCGCGCAGCCTCGGCCAGCGTCGCCCCAGCAGGCAACGTGTGGACCTCCGCGCCTTTGTCGCGGAGCACATGCGAAATCAACATCGGTGGACCTCCGTCGGCATATTCCTCCGTCGCCAGCATGCGCTGAGCCGCCGCATGCGGCAAGCCAAGTCACACTGCTCTGGCCCGCTCAGACTAACCACGATAACCTTCTCTGCATGGCTTATCGCGAACGTGTGCAGGCAGATCTCGACCGCTGGATTGCGGCGGGCCTCGTGCCAGTGGAGAATCGCGACGCCATCCTGGCCACGCTTCCCACAACGCGCCGGCTCGACGCAGCGACTGCACTCGCATGGGTGGGCGGCGTCCTCTTCGCGGTCGCAATCGTCGCCTTCGTCGCGGCCAATTGGGAGGCAATCCCCCGGCTGGGCCGCTTCACCCTAATTTTGTTGGCCTTCCTGGGTTTTGCGGGGGCTGGCGCACTGGCGTGGCGTCAAGACCGCGAAACCGCAGCCAACATTGCCCTCACAGTGGCATCGCTCATCTTCGCGGCAGCCATCGGCCTGACCGGCCAAATCTTCGACATCGCCGGAGACCCGCGCGCTGCTGCATACGGAGCGGGCGCCGCCGCCTTGGCGCTCAGCCTTGGTGGACGCGCAAGCGGAGCCATGATCGCAGCGCTCGCGTTCATCGCAATGGGCGATTTCACCGACCGCCGCTTCCTCGACATCGATCTCGACGAGGGGGCGCCATGGTTGCTGCTCGCGGCCCCACTTAGCGTCTATCTTGCGGTGCGCTGGTCGTCTTCAGCGCTAGCGCATGCCGCGGGCATCGCCATCATTGCCTGCGGCGTCTGGTTCGCCGTGCGCATCGAAGCAGATGGGCCCGCGTTGCTTGCGCTGGCGCTAGCACTGGCGATCGCCGCTGCAATTGCACGAACGCTGCGCCGACGCCAAGGCGCCTTCGGCTCAGTGTTCTATGGCTGGTTTGCAGCCGCCGCGCTCTGTTTCCTTGCAATCGCCGGCTACCTTAACTGGTTCGGCGCGCCGCCGCAGTTCGAACTCGGTATCGCACATCGCATCCTCTGGCTACTCGCCTCAGCCTTTGTACTCGCGCTCGGACGTTTCGATCGCCACGCGCTCCTCACGGCAAGCGGCGTGCTCAGTTTGATGATCGCCGTCTTCGCGCTCTTGGGAGACCTTCGACTCGACTTGTTGGCTTCAGCGCTTGTGTTCTTACTCTGCGCCACTGTGGCGGCGATCGCCGGATGGCTCATGCGCGACCGAAAGGTGCGCTCATGAGGGTCGCACCTACGTTACGTGTCGTCGTCGTCGCCGCGATCTGTGCGGCAGCGCTGGTCGGCTTGGTGGTCAGCGAAAACACCGCGCGCGAAAGCGGCCAGGAGGTGCTCTTGCAGATTGAGGCGATAGACCCGCGCTCGCTCTTGAGCGGCCATTACGTCGCGCTTGGCCTCACGCAAACACTGTCCCCAGGAGCGCCGTGCCCAGAAGTCTCCGACTGGCGGTGGGTCGCGCTGCGTCCGGCTGGCGACGCCTACGCACTCGTCGGCGGCGCCATGTCGCGTGACCAAGCCCAGCAGAGCGGGCTGCCAGTGCGCGGCTCGTTCATGTGCGTGCCGCCATCGGGTCCCACCGAGTCCGGTTGGGTGCAACTCGACATCGGCATTGAACGCTATCACGCCAACCAGCGCGAGGCGGAACGCATCGAGCGCGTCTTGCGTGAGACGAATGGCAGCGCACCGGCTTACGCCATTGTCTCGATCGGAACCGACGGGCGCGCACGCCTCAAAGGATTGATGATTGGCCGCGAGCGCATGGAACTAAGCTTCTTCTGAAGGCCACGGACGCTCGAGCACAATATACGACAGGCCCCCGCCAATGAAGCCGCCAAGGTGGCCCTCCCACGCGATTGGCAACCAGCCGGCCCGCGCCGCGAGCCCCATCAGCACGACGTTAATCAGCACAAGCACCCCGAGTTGATTGCGGATCGCCGGTTCCGCCAACGACTGTCGCCACGAGGGCCGCATTGACAGAAAGTATGCGGTGAAAACACCGCACACCGCGCTTGATGCGCCCACCGCGATAGAGTGCACATTCCAGTTGATTGCAAGAAACAGCAAACCGCCAAGCGCCGCACTAGCAAAAAACACAACCGAGAATCGCAGTGCCCCGAGTCGATAGGCTGGCCAGCGAGCGGCGCCAAAGAAGAAGAACGCGTTCAAGCCAGCATGCGCCCATCCCCCATGCACGAAGACGTGCCCAACAACCGGCAACGCCGCATCTGCCCAGCTTTGATAGCGATCCGCACCCGTCGCGTGAAAGCGCTCTGGGATCAACGCGAGCGCCAAGAGCATCTCTTCTTGCGTATGTGCGCCGCTGAAAGCGAAGTAGGCATACGACGCAAGTATCGCGAGCGTGAGCGCCCAAACGACCCACGGCGCGCGTAGGCCGCTCACCTCATCATTCACGACGCTCGCCTCTCACTGGGTTTCAATGCGCTGATCCATGGTCTCGGCGGGCTTCATGCCTTCACAACAGGGCCCGCCCACAGGCTTTGCCGGCACGCCAGCCACGGTGCAGCGCGGCGCTACGTCCTGCAACACCACGGAACCCGCCGCGATGCGCGCGTCTTCGCCGACCTCGATGTTGCCCAGCACCTTGGCGCCTGCGCCAATCAACACACCGCGACGAATCTTGGGATGCCTATCACCGCCCGCTTTGCCTGTGCCGCCCAACGTCACCGAATGCAGCATCGAGACATCGTCTTCCACCACCGCCGTCTCGCCAATGACGATGCCGTGCGCGTGGTCGATGAACACGCCAGAGCCAATTTTGGCGTTGGGGTGAATATCGACAGCAAACAATTCGGAAATCCGGCTTTGCAGGTGATACGCTAGGATGTTGCGCTCCTCGTTCCATAACCAATGCGCCACCCGATACGCTTGCAGCCCCCCATAACCCTTGAAGAACAGGAACGGCTGCAGATAGGTCCTGCACGCGGGGTCGCGCTCGCGCACTACGCGCATGTCGCGCGTCGCGGCGCCCACCAGCGCGGCGTCAGAGGCGAACGCCTCCCGGATGACTTCGCGCAATTGCATGGCGGGGAGATCCGCGTGCCCCAGTTTTTGCGCCAGATGGTAGGAGTGCGCGTCCTCGATCTTGGCGTGGTGCAGGATGGCCGCTTGCAGGTAGGACGCCAGCAGCGGCTCATCGGCGGCGGCGTGCATGGCATCCACG
>CAYRHK010000037.1:0-13408 GCA_964423825.1 uncultured Terricaulis sp.
CCAGCGCGACGCCCCAGCCTTGCCCAGGCTCACCCAAGCGCGCCTTGTCCGAAACACGCACGTCCGTGAAGTACACTTCATTGAACTCCCGCCCACCGGAGGCCTGGTGTATTGGGCGCACTTCAACGCCCGGCGCCTTCATGTCGACGATGAACATGGTCAGGCCTCTGTGCTTTTCCACGTCAGGGTTGGTGCGCACGAGCACGATGCCGAAGTCACAGAACTGCGCGCCGGTGGTCCACACCTTTTGACCGTTGACGATCCAATCGTCGCCGTCGCGCACGGCTTTAGTTTTAGATGCGGCCACATCTGAACCGGCGCCAGGTTCGGAAAAGAGCTGACACCAGATCTCTTCGCCGCGCAGCGCCTTGGCGACATAGCGATCCTTTGTCGGCTCGTCTGCGAAGGCGATCACTGTCGGCACGCACATGCCCAAGCCGATCGAGAACGGCTGCGAGGGGGCGTCGAATTTCGCCTCTTCCTGATTGAAGATGACGGCGTAGATCGGCGCTAGGCCGCGCCCGCCCTGCTCCTTCGCCCAAGTGATGCCCGCAAAACCCGCCTCCGCCTTCTTGCGCTGGTATTGCTTGGCCGCCTTCAAAAACTCTGGCGGTGACAATTTGCGGAGCAGACGCTCGCTGTCGTCGCCCTTCAGGCGGCAATTGGCCTCCAGGAACGTGCGCGCCTCGGCGCGGAATTTGGCTTCCTCGGGGGTGTCGTTGAAATCCATGGGCGCGGCGCTCCGTTGCCAGCAAGGTAACACCGCGCACGGCGCAGGCAACGGCGCCGTGACGGCAGCTGTGAAGGGTGCTATGGCGCGGCGTGAGGATGGGGACGCCGTGCATGCCGCTCAAGGCGATGATCCTGGGGCTGATGGCGCTGGTTACGGCTTGCCAGGCGCCGCCGCCCGATCGCGCGACGTTGCTGGCGCGGCTGCAGGCTGTTCTACCCGAAAGCCAACGTGACGACGACACAGCGGTGCGGACGGGTTTTGCCGCGTTCGAGGCCCAGATGGCGGCGGCCAACCCTGGACGCGAGGCAGAGATCGCGAACGTGCTGAACGAGTATGCGGGTTGTATCAATGGCGGCCTGCGCGATGCGGCGCCGCGTCTGGTGATCACAGCCGCCAACTCAAGCTTGACGGACGCGGAGATCGAAGAGCTGATCGCGTTCTACTCGGGGCCCGACCGTGCACGGTTCGTGGCGCTTCAAACTCGTGAGCAAGCCGGCGAAACGCTGAGCGAGGACGAGAGCGGGTTCTTGCGGGGCTACCGCAACTCTGAGGTCGCGCGAAAATTCTCCGCCGCCATGGCGGAGACGGCGCGCGCCTTCCCAGCCACCGAGGCAGGCCGCGAGATGATCGGCGCGTGCACATTGCGTATGCGCAGCGCGTTCGGGCGGGCGGAGTTGGCGCTGCCTTAGTGTTTAGGCCGCGTTGCGCTGCTCTAGCCGCCGCACCAGCTTTTCTTTCCAAACCGCGGGCGAACCAGCTTGCACCGCCAGCAACTTGGCGCGCCGGAAGTACAAATGGCAATCCACCTCCCAGGTGAAGCCCATGCCGCCGTGGGTCTGAATGTTTTCCTTGGCGCAGAAATAAAACGCGTCGCTGGCCGCCGCGCGCGAAGCGGCTGCCGCGAATGGAAGCTCCGCAGCCTCCGTCGAAAGCGCCCAGGCCCCGTAATAGGCGTTTGAGCGCGCCACCTCGATGTTCACGTACATGTCGGCAAGCTTGTGCTTGATCGCCTGGAACGAGCCGATGGGGCGCGAAAAGGCGTATCGGCTCTTCGCGTAGTCGGTCGCCATTTCGAGGCAGGCCTGGCTGCCGCCCACTTGCTCGAAGGCCAGCAGCACGGCGGCGCGGTCGAGCACGCTTTCGGCAAGCGCCCAGCCCTGCCCCGCTTCGCCGAGGCGTTCGGCCTTGGCGTTGTTGAAGGTAAGTTTGGCATGGCCGCGCGAAGGGTCGAGCGTTTTCAGCGTCTCGCGCTTCACGCCGGCCTGATTGAGGTCAACAAGCACAAGAGACATGCCGGCGCCTTCTTTGGCGACCACAACGGCATGGGTTGCGCAGTCGCCATCCGTGACCGGAATTTTGGCGCCGCTCAGCGTCGCGCCGTCGAACTTCGTCTGAATGCTCTCGGGCGTTGGCGCGCCCGGACCTTCGCTCAGCGCGAAGCAGCCGATGACATCGCCGCTGGCGGCCTTTGGCAGAAACGCCGACTTTTGCGCATCGTCGCCCGCCAGCATCAGCGCTTCGGCAAAGAAGTACACCGTCGACGAAAACGGGATCGCGGCGACAGCGCGCCCAAGCTCTTCTGCGAGCACACAGAGCTCCAACCGCCCAAGCCCCAGGCCGCCATAGTTTTCTGGGATCGCGGCGCCGAGCCATCCCATGTCAGCGACCGCCTTCCAGAGGTCCTTATCATAAGACTTCGCCGCGTCATCAAGCACGCCGCGGTTCGATTTTGGCCCCGCCTTTTCGCTCAGGAACTTTCGCGCTTGATCCTTGAGGCTCTTCTGATCGTCGGAGAAATCGAAATTCATGGGCCGCGGGCTCCCGGTATGGTTGGCGTCATCTTAAGCGCTTCCATGAGGGTTCTGAAAGCGTGCCTTCGCGTCAAGCGGCTTCACGAAGGCTCAAGCCTGATGGGCTATGGTCGCTGATCGGCGAGCGGTGGATTTATGGCTAAGGCAGTCTTTCACAAAGGTCAGCGCGTGTTCGTGAAGCCCGTGGGCACATGGGCTCCAATCGAGCGCGTCAATCCGCAATGGGTCAAGGGCGTGGAAGAACCGCTCCGGGTGACCTATGATGTCGGCCTCGGCCGCGACTTCCAATCCCATGAGCTGGCCGCCGAGGAGCGCCAAGACGCTAGGCCCGACCTGATTGAAACCGAGACTTGGCGCGTGGTGCGCGCCGTGAACAAGCTATCAGCTGATGCGCGCGACCCGCGTCATCCTCATCCAGGGACTTTCCCTGTCGTGGTCACCGACGAAAAAGATTGGGGCGGCTGGCGTGTTCCGATGTCGGAATACGACCGCGACCCACTTCGCGTGGAATGGCAAGGCCGCGTCATGGCCAACGCTCTGCGTCTGATGCGGGTCGCCCGCGAACTCAGCGAGTTCGCCCAGGATCAACCCCACGAAACCCCGCGCGCGCTGCTTGAGCTCGCGGTGCAGGCGGAAACCCTACTGGCGACCATTTATCGTGAGCCGCACGCGGCACTGGAGCCCGCGTCTGCGGCAGAATAGTCCCTCTTGACGCGGTCCGAGCGCTGTCGCGGCGATTCGATTGGGTCGATGCGTTTACGTTTTGCTGACGATTTCCGATCTTGTGGGGCCTCCCGAAGCTGATTCGGGAACTCCCAGGAAGCCAGCGTGCCGACCAAGCCACCCACTGCACCGCAAGCCGCCGCCGAGGGATCGAGCCGCGCCTTTCTGGCGCTGGTGCTCGTCTTCATCGTTGCGTTCGAGATCGCGACCTTCCTGCAAATCAAGGCGCATCGCGATACCGCCATTCAAACGCTGGCTGCCGCCCAAGCTTCAACCGCGAGCCTCATCGCCGAGCGCGTGAACACCAATCTGGGCGTCGCCGCCGGCGCAGTCGCAGGCGTCGTCGAACTCGCTCGTAGCTCGGGCGGGCTCGCAGACGAGGCGACCGCCGCTGCGCAATCGGCGCTACGTGCGGCCCCGGTCGAAGCGGCCGCCGTGGTGTCCCCATCCGGGTCCATGCTGGCGATCACCGACGATCGTTATCGTTCGATTGTCGAAGCCGCCGTTGAAGCAGCTGGCGAGGCGCCTGCATGGTTCGGCGCGCCGCCGATGGGAGACTTACCCACCAAGCCAGTGATCTTGCGCCGCGCGGCAGGTCACGCGATCGCGAGCGTGATAGACCCCGCGCGACTGCTGCCGGAACTTGACGCCGATGCGCGGGTGCTGCTCGCGACTTCGGATGGCGCGATCGTGTACGCCTCGCCGGGCCTACAACAGGCGGACGCTAGCGTGGAAGAGCACATCTTCTCCGCACTGCGCGGCGAGCGCACGAGTGCGCTTGTTCCCGATGGCCGCGGCCATAACTGGATCGTGGCGGAATCTCGGGCGGAGCTCGGCGACTTCCGCGTGCTGGTTGCTTCGCCGGCGCCGTCGAATCTCGCGCTTTGGCTGGCGGCTTTGCTGCGCTTTGCACTCGTTGCGGCAGCGCCCCTGGCGGCGACAGGCGTGCTCTATTTGTTGATGCGGCAAAACGCTCAGCGCGCGCGCATCGCAGAAGCCGAAGCGGTGCGCGCCGAGAACCATTTTCGCATCGCCGCCGACGGGGCGAAGGTCGGCGTACTCGAGTGGCGTCCCGCCGCCGACGAAATCCAATTGTCTGAGCAAGCCGGCAAGCTTCTGGGAGCAGACAGCGACGTGCTGTCGCTGCGTGACTTCCTTGCCCACATTATCGCGGAAGATCGTTTTGGCGTGGAGGAGGAGTTCCGGCGTGCGCGCCTCACTGGCCTGCTGGACGCGCGTTTCCGCGTCGTGCGCGGCGCCGGATTGGGGTGGATTGAAGCGCGCGGCGCGGCGGTAGAGGATGCCAGCGGGCGTTTGGAGACCCGGGTCTTCGGGACAGTCATCGACGCGACGCAGCGCCATGAGGCGGAGGCACGCGTCTCGCGGCTGGAACGCCAATTGCGGGCGGCCATCGAGAACTTCTCCGGCCCCTTCGCGTTGTGGGATTCAAAGCGGCGCCTGCTGCTTTGGAACCAAAGCTTCGCTGAGGCTTTCAGGTTGGGGCCGGACATCTTGCGCCAACGCGCTTCTTACGAAACGATCGCCGCCGCGTCAGTGACGGCCATTCGCCGCGAAAAGCACGAGCCAAACGATCCCGACGTGCGGATTATAGAGCTCGCGAGCGGGCAATGGCTCCACGTGGTCGAGCGCCGCGCCGTTGATGGCGGCGTCATAACCGTTGGAGTCGACATCACGCCGTTGAAGCGCCAAGAGCTTGAATTGGCGCGGAACGAAAAGCGGTTGTCGGATGCGCTTACGCGCGCAGAGAGCCAGGAATATCGGATCAAGGCCCTCGCCAAGGAAGCGCACGAAGAGCGTGAAAAGGCCGAGGACGCGAGCCGCGCCAAGAGCACGTTCCTCGCCAATATGAGCCATGAGCTGCGTACGCCGCTCAACGCCGTCATCGGATTCTCGGAAATCATGGCCAAGGAATTGTTCGGGCCGATCGGCAACGATCAGTACAAGCAATACGCAGGCGACATCTTCGACAGCGGCAACCACCTGCTCGATCTGATCAACGATATTCTCGACATGGCGAAGATCGAGGCCAACAAGCTCACGCTCACTCCACGTCCGCTCGACCCCGACATCGCCATCGACCAGGCCGTGCGGCTCACTAAGCGCCGGGCCGAAGACAAGGGCCTGCAGATCATCGTGGACGCTGTCGATCTGCCCGAAATCGAGGCTGACCATCGCGCGGTGAAGCAGATCCTGCTCAACCTGCTGTCGAACGCAGTGAAATTCACCGACCAGGGCGCGATCATGGTGCACGCCCGCGGAACACCCGCAGGGCTCACTCTGCGCGTGGTGGACACTGGGTGCGGCATTCCTCCAGAGCATCTGCCCCGGCTCGCGCGCCCGTTCGAGCAGGTGGAACAAGAGTTCACGCGCAACAATTCCGGCACCGGCCTTGGTTTGGCGCTCACCAAGTCGCTCACCGAGATGCACGGGGGCAAGCTTTCGATACAAAGCGAGGTGGGCAAGGGCACCATCGTAACCGTGGCATTGCCACGGACGTTTGGCGGCAACCGCGAGGCGCTCGCCGCCGCGGCGGAGTGAACTCAGGGCTGCGGCGGGGCCGGCGCCTCGGCCCCCTCGCCCGCGCTGTCGGCATCAGGCGTCACGTTTGGGGTTCGCCTTGCGCGTGCGGCCCGCCCGATCGCTTCGAGCGCTGCGCGTCGATGCTCTGGAGTGAGTTCTCCAAGCGCTTCGGCGATGCGATCATGATAGACGCCCGTGGTCGCGGCGTCGGCTTCACGCATGCGTGCGAACGCCGCTCGCACACGCTCGACATCGTAGGGCTCAGTTGCAGCGATCTCGAACGCTTCGCGCCTGAGGCGCCCGGCTTCGCTGCGGTCATCGCGCGATTGCAGCCAGCCACGCACGATGGCGCGACGCACGACCCGACGGGAGTCCGGCGGCAACGCCTCCATTACTTGAGAAAAATCCGCGCGCGCGAAAGCAGCCCCAGGCGCCTCGCGCCGTAAGCGCGCGCCCGCAGCGACGGCGCCGATTGTTAGCCCCACCAGAAGCAGGTTGAACGCCAGCGAGACAAACAGCGTGGCGCGCCACGGGAACCGGCGTTCGCTCATCCGCCCTCTCCCGGGACCGGGCCGCCAAACGCCTCGACGATGCTGAAATCGAAGTCGCCGGCAGGCGCCAAAAGCGCGCCGCCGAAGCCAACCAACACGCCAAAGATCGCGCAAGCGGCGAGCGCCATCAGCGCTCTGCGGTCAAGAGATTCCGGGAGAGGCCGCCGCTTCAGCACGCGCTTGGCGAGCATGTCGTAGTTTGGCGTTTGCAGGCGCGGCGTTTCGCTCAACGCGGCATCCAGCGCTACGGCTTCAGCCAGCATGGGCGCGATCGTGGCGGCATGCTGAGCCGCAAAGACCTCCGCCGCAGGCCGTTCGTCGTGAGGCCAGCGTTCGGGATTGGCGCCGTAGGCCTCCAGCATCGCTCTGAACCGAGCCAATTCCATGGTTTCCGCCTCCGTCACCTGGAGCTCGCGCCGTCGACGTCGCCCAGGAGATAAGGCGCGTCTTCGGCAAGTGATGCTCTGAGCGCGCGACGTCCGCGCGCCAAGAGCGACTCCAACGCTTCAACGCTTACTTCCAGCATTTCCGCCGCGCCAATGTTGCTCAGCTCCTGAAAATGCACCAGGACAATGGCGGCGCGCTGGCGATCGGGCAGCCTGTTCAAGGCCAGGCGCACCTTGGCGGCGCGCTGGCTGGCCAACCAAAGCTCGCTCGCCAGAGGCGCGCCATCGGCCAGTTCATTGCCGGCGTTGGGGTCGGGCCGTTCGCGATTGCGGCGCAATCGGTCGTAACAGAGATTGAGCGCCACGCGATGCATCCACGTTTCAAATTTCGCCGCGCCCGGCTTCCAGCGCGGCGCTTCGCGCCAGACACGAAGGAATACTTCTTGCGCAATGTCTTCGGCTTCAACGGCGTCGCCGAGCATGCGCCGCGCCAAGGCCACCATGCGAGGCAAGTGTTTTCTCACGAGCGCCTCGGCGGCGCCCGCATCACCCTCGCCCGCACTGCGAACGAGGTCGGCGTCGGGATCGATCACCACGCGGGCATCGACATCGCTAAGGCTAGCTGCGGGGGAGAAACGCACGGACGGCGTTCAACTCGTCGCCGTTCAAAACGTTGTCGCGATTGCGGTCGAGGCGGTCGAACATCGGATAAGGACGCGCCATCGCCTCCGCTCGGCTGACGAAGCCGTCGCGATTGGCATCGCCGCCGGCGATAGCCTGGGCGGCGTTGCGCGCGACGCGTGAGCGCGCCCCATCTCGCTCGGCCTGGGACAACGCGCCGTCACGGTTGTTGTCGAGCTGCTCGAACATCCGCCCCCGGGCGCCCTCGGCCTCCGCCCGCGTCAAGGCGCCATCGCCGTTTGCATCCATCGCCGCAAGCACCTCCCCTGAACTCAAGCGTTGTGCGTGGGCGGGGGTGGCCACGGCCATGGCCAAAGCGGCCAGCGACGCTCGTGTCGCATTCATTGCGCTGTCTCCCAAACGACGCCCCACTGCGCTAACGTGTAAGCGGGGCCGTTCCGTCGCCCACCGGGCCGACAATCTCAGTAAATTCAGCGCGCACGAGAGCCTGAGCGGCGGCGATCCTTGCTTCCAAAGCCGCGAAGTCCGCCGCGTCCGCTGAACGCACAAGTCGGCGTCGAACCGGTTCTGTGAAGCGCTCCGGTTCCGGATCGCCATCCAGGCATACGCGCATTGTGACGGTGAGGTCGCGCCACAAGCGAAGGGCGCTCAGCAGTCGTTCACCGCTGGCAGGGGCAAGCGCATCCACAGCGACAAGCTTCGCTATTGCGTCTGCGGTGTTGGCCGACACAACGCCTCGCTCGCGGTGCGCCCAGACGAGTTGCAGCGCCTGAGTGATGAACTCGATATCGACGAAGCCGCCGGGCGCCAACTTCAACGCCCACAGGTGCTTGTGTGGACGCTCTCTGGCCATGCGCGCACGCATGGCGGCGACATCAGCGCACACTTTATGAGCGTCGCGCGGGCGCGCGATCACCGCCATCGCGGCTTCGATGGTACGGACAGCCAGTTCCGCACTGCCCGCGACCGCCCGCATGCGGGTCAAGGCTTGAAGCTCCCAAGTCCAGGCCTCGTCGGCGAAGTAGTGCGCAAAGGAGGACAACTGCACCGCCAAAGGTCCCTTGGAACCCGAGGGCCGGAGTTTTGTATCAATCTCGTAGAGCAAACCTTCTTCGGTTGGCGCCGACAACGCGCTAATGAGGCGTTGGGTTAGCCGAGCGTAATATTCGCCGGGGGACAATCCAGCGCCGTGCTCGTGCTCGCGCGCCTCGTAGACCAACATGAGATCGAGGTCACTGCCCTCCGCCAACTCGCGCCCGCCAAACTTGCCCAGCGCCAAAACGGCAAATGCGCCCGGCTGCGGACCGTTGAGGCGCTCCATCTCGGCCAAGGCCGCGTCCGCCATTGCTTGCACGCACGCCTCGGCAAGATCGGCGTAAGCAGCGCCAGCTTGGCCCGCCGTCGCCGCGCCTTCGAGGACTTGGGTCGCGATGCGGAACGCCTCCTCGCGCTGGTATCGGCGCGCAGCATTGAGCTTGGCTTCAAATGAACCCGCGTCGGCGCAGCGGCTGGCCAAAGCAGACGCGTGAAACTGGGCGCTGCCTTCGCTCAGCGGCGTGGCGAAATGCGGTTCGATGACGATGTCGAGCAGCGAGGGCCGACGCGCGAGGGCTTCCGCCAATCGCGGCGATTCCGACAGGAGCCGCGCCAACAGGCTGAGCAAGGCAGGGCGCGCGTCCAAGAGCGCCAATACCTGCACGCCGGCGCTTAGCCCCTCAAAAAAGGAGCGAAAGCGCGCAAAGGACTGATCTGCATCCCCAGTCGCGGCGAGGGCGCGCAACAGGCGCGGCGTCAGGCGGGTCAAGAGTTCGCGTGCGCGTTCAGAACGCATGGCGCGAACGCGCCCGTGGTGCCAACCGCGGATGGTCTGACTGACGACGGCGCTCTCCCTGAAGCCTAGCTTCTCGATGGTGCGAAGGGTATCGGGGTTGTCCTCCACTCCCGTGAAGCTGAGGCTGCCCATCGGATCCGCGAGGCTTTTCCCAGCGCCGAACAATTGGCGGTCGATCTCGGCGACGATACGGCGGCGTTCCACAATGGCGGCGTCGAACTCGGCGAGTTCCGCAAAGCCCGCCAACGCCGCCACCCGCACGCGCGCGTCGGGATCAGCGGGCACCGCATGGGTCTGGGCGTCCTCCAACATCTGGATGCGATGTTCGACCTCCCGAAAGAAGACATAGGCCTCGCTCAAAGCGCTGCGAGCGTCCTCGGAAATAGCGCCGTGGCCAGCCAGGGCAGACAGCATAGGCAGGGTGGCGCGACCTCGCAGTTGGGGATTGCGTCCACCGAGGATCAATTGCTGGGTTTGTACAAATAGCTCGATGTCACGGATGCCGCCGCGACCGAGCTTCACGTCGAACACTGGCCGGCCAAGCTCCGCGCTCTTGTGGACAGACAAAATCTGGCGCTTGATCGAATGCACATCTTCGACGGCGGCGAAGTCCAAGTGCTTGCGCCAAATGAATGAGGCGAGCGAGGCGAGAAAACCGCGACCGCAATCGATGTCGCCGGCGGCGGCGCGCGCCTTGATGAACGCCGCGCGCTCCCAATTCTGGCCGAGCGTCTGATAATAGGTTTCCGCCGCAGCCATCGACACCGCAACTGGCGTGGAGCCAGGATCGGGGCGCAAGCGCAGGTCCGTGCGGAAGACGTAGCCGTCGCTCGTCACCTCCTCCATCACTCTCACAAGCGGCGCCACCATCCGCACGGCGACGACGCGCGCCTCTCGCCCCGACGCGACGGGCAATGTCTCGGCGTCAAAAAAAACCGAAACGTCGATATCGCTGGAGTAGTTGAGTTCGTGCGCGCCCATCTTTCCCATGGCGATAAGCGCAAAGCCACTCGGTTCCGCATCCGCCGCGAGGTCGCCCCTGCTTCGTGCTTCGCGCGCGGCCACCGCGACCGCCGCCTGCAAGCTCGTGTCGGCGAAGTCGGTGAGCGCGCCGGTTATGCGATCGAGTGGCCAGACTCGCGCCAGATCCGCGATTGCGGCGGCGAGATGCACAGCGTCCTTGGCGCGGCGCAAGCGCGTCATGGCCTCGTCGATCGCGGGCGGGTCGTTGGCGATCGCCCGGGCGAGTTCAAGCGCGTCAGCAAGCAGGCGCACCGGCCATTCCGCATCGAGATCGACACAAAGATCGGGGCGCCGGTCGATCAAGCGCGCCAAGTAAGGCGCATGAGCGACGGCAGCCGCGGCGGCTTCGCTCCAAACGGTGTGCCGAAATGCGGGCGTCGCGCCACGCCCGAGCGCGGGCCCAACGCTGCGCACTAGCGGGCCATCTGCTCAAGCGCTGGCACAACGAGTGCTGCGCCCAACCCCTTGCGGTCCTCGCGCCCGCCAATGCCATCGCGCAAGTGGAGGCCGCCGCGATGGAGTCGCGCAACGGCGGCCACGAGGCTCAGGCCCAGGCCTGCGCCCGGGGTTGTGCGGGCGCTGTCTAAGCGAACAAACCGCTCCAGCGCGCGCTCGCGATCAGCGGGTGCGATGCCCGGCCCATCGTCGGCAACCACGACTTCGATGCGACCGTCGGGCCGTTGAATGGCGCGAACCTCAACGTGACCGCCTTCGGGCGTGTACTTCAACGCGTTCTCGATCAGGTTTGAAACGGCTTGGGTAAAGAGCCCTGCATCGCCTCGCAACCTCAGTCCATCGCTGACCTCGCCATGCAAAGAGCGCCCCTGCTCCTCGGCGGCAGGTTCGTAGAACTCGACCAACTCGCGCAGTATCCCGGTGGCGTCGACGGCGTCGAGGCGCCATTCCGCGTTGGACTCAACGCGCGCCAGCCGCAGCACAGCCGAGAACATCTCGAGCAGGCGATCCGCTTCCTCCAGCGCCTTGCGGAGAGCCTCACGATCGGCGTCCGAATTCGGCGCCGCCTCCAGGGCGCTCTCAAGCCTATGTCTGAAGCGCGTGAGGGGGGAGCGCAAATCGTGGGCGATGGCGTCGCCAGCGGTGCGCGTGCTCTGCATCAAGCGCTCTATGCGATCGAGCATGGCGTTGATCGCGAGCGCGAGCGCATCGAACTCGTCGCCCTCGCCACGCACCGGCGCGCGCCTGGTCAGGTCGCCTGCCATGACGTCACGTGTTGTGTTGGTCAGCTCCTCAACACGCCGCGAAGCCAGCCACGCTCCAATCAAGCCGCTGGCGACCGCAAAAAAGATGCCTACGCCCGCGACCGTCCACAGCGCGCGCGTTATTCGTCCCGCGATCAGTGCTGCATCGCCCAGATCACGCGCGACCAATAATATTGGACCGTTCAGAATGCGCCCAACTTGGCCGCTTGCGCGACCGCGTCGCGGCGCTTCGCCAGCCAATTCGAAGCTGAATTCAACGCGTTCGACTGCGTCCCCCGGCAAAGGTACGGGAAATCGCTCAAAGTCGCCGGAAATGATGCGGCCGTCACCTTCGGCCAGCACATAGAGGAAAGGCCCTTGCAGGGCCGCGCGCTCAACGACTTCCTGGTTCAGGCGCCGGATGCCGCCCTCACCATAAGCCCGCTCCAGCGCGGCGAATTCCTGATCGGCCAACGCATTGGAGTCGCGACCAAGCTGACCCACGGTGGCCAAGTAGACGTAGATAAGAATGACGACCACAAAGCCCAGCACGACGCCCGCCTGCGCGAGAGCGAGGCGGAACGTCGTTGTCCGGAGTAGCGCGAGGTCGACCCTCATGCCTCCAGTCGATAACCCGATCCTCTTACGGTGTGTAAAAGCGACTGGCCAAATTCGCGGTCAATCTTCGAGCGCAGCCGTGAAATGTGCACGTCGATGACGTTCGTTTGGGGGTCAAAATGATAATCCCAGACATTTTCGAGAAGCATCTTGCGGGTCACCGTCTCGCCGGCATTGCGCATGAGATACTCAAGCAGGCGAAACTCGCGCGGTTGCAGATCGAGCTTCTTGCCGTCGCGTTTCACAGTGCGGGCCAACAAATCCATTTCGAGGTCGCCGACTTGCAGGCACGTGACGGCGTCGCGGTTGCGCCCGTGCCAGAGCGCGCGCACGCGCGCCTGCAACTCGCGCGTCGAGAACGGCTTGCCCAGATAATCATTGGCGCCGGCGTCGAGCCCCTCAACTCGATGGTCCTCTTCATGCAGGGCGGAGAGGATCAGCACCGGGGTCGAGACTCCCTGCTCTCGCAATTCGCGAACGACTTCGACGCCGAGCTTCTTCGGCAGCATGCGGTCTAGCACGATCACATCGTACCCGCCGGCGAGGGCCATATCTCTTCCCTGCTCGCCGTCCGAGGCGACTTCGACATCATGCTCGTCAGCGGTCAGTGACGCTCGCAGGCTCGCGGCGACATCCGCATCGTCCTCAACTACCAAGACTCGCATTCTCGTCCCTCTTCCTTGCCTCAGCGCGCGCCCACATCAGCGGCAATGAAACGACGCCCACCCTGGCCATCGAGTTGCAACAACAAGGGCCGACCAGCCCGGCGTGCGCCATCGGTGGCGGTCGCCAAATCTTGCGGGGAGGTCACCGCGCGTCCCCCAGCCTGCAGGATGATGTCGCCAATGCGCACGCCCTTTTGGGCGGCGTCGCTGTTGGGCTCGATAGCAGTCACGACAAGCCCGGTTTCGTTTCCCGTGATGTTGAAGCGCGCGCGATCCTCTGCGGTCGCTGGGCGCACGGACAACCCCAGTCCCGCTTGCGGCACGCCAGCGCCAGACGGCGGCTGCGGCGGCGTCGCGTTCGGCGCAGGTGTCGTGCTCGCAAGCACCGCTTCCGATGGGCGCTCGCCAAGGCGCAGCGTCAGCGTGCGCCGCGAGCCATTGCGCAAGACCTCGACGCGCGCGCTCGAGCCGACCGCGGTGGCGCCAACTCTCTGGGTCAGGTCCCGGCGATCGGCGATGCGCTCTCCATTGTACGACAGAACCAAATCGCCTTGCTGAAGGCCGGCGCGCGCGGCTGGGCCGTCGGGCGTGACGCTGCCGATCAGCGCGCCCTGCGGCGCGTCAAGGCCCAAGCTGCGCGCGATGTCGGCGTCGATGTCCTGGATGGAGACGCCGATCCAGCCGC
>CAYRHK010000038.1:0-13096 GCA_964423825.1 uncultured Terricaulis sp.
GCCAGTCGGTGGCGCTCTGCGGCGCCGACGGCATCGCCCTCACCAAGCTCGACGTGCTCGACGGCTTCGACGAAGTGAAGATCTGCGTGGGCTACAAGCTCAATGGCAAGACGATCGACTATTTCCCCGCCGGCGTGAAGGATCAGCAGGCGCTGGAGCCGGTGTACGAGACCCTCGACGGCTGGAAGAAGACCACGCGCGGCGCGCGCTCCTCGCGCGATCTGCCGGCCAAGGCGATCAAGTACATCCGCCGCATAGAGGAGTTGATCGGCGCACCCGCGGCGCTGGTCTCCACCAGCCCCGAACGCGACGATGTCATTCTGATGCGCGACCCTTTCAAGGCGTGATGATGCGGCAGTACATTGGGCTGCGGTGGTTGGTGATGGCGACGGACATTGGTTTCCTCGCCTACTGGAGCGTCACTGCAGTGGTAGCGCTTCAGATGTTGGATGTGCCGGCCAGCTATCTTTATCGCGGATATCACGACGCAGCGCTGATGGCATGGAACTGGTCCTTCGCGCCGCTCGACATCGCTGCCAGCGGGTTAGGCCTGCTTGCCCTTGTCCAGGAGCGTTCCTCAAAGCCGTGGCGCGGCCTCGCGCTTCTATCGCTGGCGTTCACAAGCGTAGCTGGAGGCATGGCGATCGCTTTTTGGGCGATTAGCGGCGACTTCGCGATGGAGTGGTGGGCGCCAAATCTATTTCTATTCGCGTGGCCGTGGCTTTACCTTCCCCGACTGATCGGCCAGGCCAATTGATCCCTGCGCTCGCGCGGCGGTAAATCGTAGCGCATTGCGCCAGCCCCGGCTAGGATCGCGGCAGGAGAGCAGGGCATGTCAGCCGACCACGATAACCAGCGCGGGCGCTTCAGCGTCGAGAACGCCCGCGCTCGCGCGCAGGAGGCGCTGCGCAGCTCGGAGTTCATCCTCTCGCGCGCCTGGGGGCTGTTTTCGGCGCCGCAAAAGGAATGGGAGCAGATCCGCGATGAGGAGACTACCGTCGCGCACATCCTCGTTGGTTATGTGGCGCCGCTGGCGGCGATCCCTCCTGTCTGCGATCTGATCGGCTCGACGCTCTTTGGCGGCCTGCTGCAAACCCAGCCCGGCGACGCCATTGTGCGCGCCATCGTCACCTGGGTGGTGAGCATCGCGCTGGTCTATCTGCTTGGTCTCTTGGTCAACGCGCTGGCGCCCACGTTCGATGCCGAGCAGCACGATCTCAACGCGCAAAAGCTGGCCGCCTACGCGCTAACGCCTTCATTTCTGTCTGGCGTCTTTTCGCTTTGGCCGCCCTTGTGGTGGCTGTCGCTATTCGCACTCGCCGCCATGGTTTGGCTCATGTACCGGGGGTTGCCGGTGCTGATGCGCGCCGAGGAGGAGCGTGCGTTGGGCTACGCCGCCAGCGTCGCGGGCGCCGCAATGGCGGCTGGCGTGGTGTTGTTCGCGCTCGCAGGGTGCGTGACGAGCTGATTTTCCTTGCGGGCAGGGGGTATGCGCAGGAGACTTCCGCGAATCGGAGGGCCCCCACATGACCATCGAACCTAGCGGCGCAGCCGCGCAAAACCTCATCGAACGGGTCAAGAACATCCTGCTGCGTCCCAACACCGAATGGGACGTTATCGCTGGCGAAAGCCCCAACGTTCCCAAACTCTACACCGGGTACGTGTTGCCTTTGATCGCATTGGCGGCGGTGTGCGCGTTCATCGGAACCTCGCTCATAGGCGTGGGCTTCATGGGTTATGGCTATCGCGTGCCGATCGTCACCGGCGTGGTGATGGCGGTGCTGCAAGTCGCCATGGGTGTAGGCGGCGTCTTCGTGATGGCGCTGGTCACCAATGCGCTGGCGCCGACGTTCGGTTCGCAGCAGGACGTCAACCAAGCCCACAAGCTCGCCGCCTATGGCGGCACGGCGGGCTTCTTGGCCGGTGTGTTTCAGATCTTTCCCCCGCTTGCTGCGCTCGGCATCGTAGGGCTGTACTCGCTCTACCTCATCTATGTCGGTCTGCCGAAATTGATGAAGACGCCGACCGATAAGGTGTTGCCGTACTTTCTATCAGTCATCGGCGTCATGATCGTCATTGGCATCGTGATTGGGACGATCATGGGCACGGTCACCGCCATGAGCATCGGCGCCGGCGCATGGCGCTTCGGATCCGTGGATCGCCCCGCGGTTCACGATTCCGCGCGCGGCAACATCACGCTGCCGGGCGGCGAGAGCGTCGATCTCGGCGAGCTTGAGCGCGCGGCGGAGGCGGTGGCGTCCGGCTCCAACCGGGTGGCGCTCGACCCCGCGCAATTGCAAGCACGCCTGCCGCAAAGCCTCCCCGGCGGCTTTTCGCTGGTGCGTTCGTCGAGCGGCGGCGCCATGGGCGCGAGCAACGCAGAGGCGGTTTATGCGAATGGCGGCGCCGAGGTGACGCTGACGGTCGTCGATCTCGGACCGATGGGGGGCATGGCGGCGATGGCCGGCGCCGCCAACGTGCAAGAGAACCGCCAAGACGCCAACGGATACTCGCGCACGCGCACGGAGAACGGCCGCATTGTCACCGAGACCGTCGATAACGCGGCTGGAACCGCTGAGTATGCGGTAATCACTGGCGGGCTTTCTGTCACAGGGCGCGGCACGGGCGGCGTCGGCATCGATCCGGTACGGGCGGCGGTCGAAGCGATTGCCACTCAAGGCCTCGCCGCGCCAGCGCCAACCTCCAAACCGTAGCATCCATTTCCGACCATGGGGGTTGGAATATAGCAGACTAGGGTCCATGTTGATCGCAGGGGCGCAGGGCCCCGCTGCCTGAGGGTAATTGCCGCGGGCGGGCGTTAAGTCCGGGTGTCGTGCTCATGCGTACGAGCTTCGAACCCTCCCGGCTCGACCTCCGCCCCTCAGACCAAGGACCATCCTCCCCATGAGCGAAGTACTGAAATGGCGCTCGCCCGACGAGGCGGCGCAGAAGCGACCCTCGCGCGAAGCGGCGATGGACGCTGTGCGCACGCTGATCGCGTGGGCGGGTGACGATCCCGAACGCGAGGGCGTGAAGGACACCCCGCAGCGTGTCGTCGACGCCTTCCGCGAATGGTTCCGCGGCTACGATGAATGCCCCTACAAGGAGCTCGAGCGCGTGTTCGAGGAAGTGGGCGGTTACGACGACATCGTCATGCTCAAGAAGATCGATGTGGAAAGCCATTGCGAGCACCACATGGCGCCGTTCCTGGGCAAGGCGTACGTGGCGTATTTGCCGACCGATGCGGTGGTGGGCATTTCCAAGATCGCGCGCGTGGTGGAGATTTTCGCCAAGCGCCTGCAGACGCAAGAGACCATGACCGCGCAAATCGCGGGCGCCCTCAACACGGCGCTGAAGCCGCGTGGGGTCGCCGTGCTGATCGACGCCGAGCACCAGTGCATGTCCACGCGCGGCGTCCACCACAAGGATGTCACCACGGTCACCACGCAATTCACCGGCGCATTCAAGGAAGACGCCGAGTTGCGCGCGCGGTTCTTGAAGTTGGCGGGTTACTGAAGACTCTCGCTCCCCCTCCCCGCGAGGGGAGATGCGGTGATGCGGTACGTTAAGACAGGCGCGCAAGCTTAAGCGTACGACACACGCAACGTGGCGTTTCACTTCGCCCGCTGGTTCCCTCCTCTCACGGGGAGGGGGCCATGCGTTGTATCCTGTGAGATTGGAGCGACAAACAACTCCGGCCGATGCACCAGCGTGGTCAACACGAAGCTCAGCAGCATCAACAGATACCAGGCGCCCAGCTTGTCGATCGGCACTAGATGCCAACCGTCGCGCTGGCTCGGATACACCCAGGCCATCGCAAACGTGCCGAGGTTCTCCGCTATCCAGATGAAGAGCGCCACCAGGACGAGGCCCACTAGCATCGGCATGCGCCGCGCATTCCTGTCCGGCGTGAACACGAACCAGGCGCGTCCGAAGATCAGCGCCGAAAACACGAACAGACCTACGCGGATGTCGATGGTGTAGTGATGCGTGAAGAAGTTCATGTAGGCGAGAATGGCGAGCAGCCACGTGCTCCACAGCGGGGGATAGTTGATGTACTTGAGTTCGAACAGCCGGGTGGCGCGCGCGATGTAGGAGCCGATGCACGCGTACATGAAGCCGGAAAACAGCGGCACGCCGCCAATGCGCAGCACGCTCCCTTCGGGATAGATCCACGAGCCATGCGCGGTCTTGAACACCTCCATGATCGTGCCGACGACGTGAAAGATGAGGATCACCACGGCCTCGTCCCAGCGCTCCAGCTTCGTCGCCAGCAGCGCCGCTTGGATCGCGACAGACGCGATCACCAGAAAGTCGTAGCGAGAGATCGCGCTTTGCTCGGGCCAGAACAGGTGTGTGGCCAGGATCAGCGCCAGCATCAGGCCGCCGAACAGGCACGCCCATGCCTGCTTCAGGCCAAACAGCAAAAACTCGTAGGCCCAACCGCGCCAGCGAGACCGTTCAGCCCACGGTCGCGCCCACGCATCGAACGCCGCAATCCGCGCGTTGACCTTTTCGTTGAGGCTCATCCGAGCGCGACTTAGCCGGCTTTCCTTTTGTCGGTAAAGCCACCTAAACTTGGTCGTATGAAGGTCGCCGTCGTTGGGCTCGGGATTGCTGGCTTAAGCATTGCTGCGCGTCTTGCGCTGGCCGGCCAGGACGTGGTGGGTTTCGAACGCTTCGCGCCGATGCATGGGCGCGGTTCTTCCCACGGCGACACCCGCATCATGCGCCTCACGCCAGGAGAAGGCGAAGTCTATGCCAGCTTGGCGCGCCAAGCCGCTGCGCTGTGGCGCCTGTGGGAGGGCTTTGCTGGGCAACCGCTGATCGAGTGGACCGGCGGTTACATGGCGGGGCCGCGTGGTTCGCCGTTCGTCGCGGCGTGTCAGCGCATGAGCCGAAAACCGGCGGCGCTGATGCGCGGCGACGCCATTCACGCCCTGACGCGTGGCCGTTTGGCGATGCCCTATGCCTGGGATGTATTTCGTCAAGATGATGTTGGCGTCATCGCCGCCGATGCGACTCGCGCCATGTTGCTGCGTCAAGCGCAACGCTGGGGGGCCAAGCTTCTTCACGGCGTGCGCATAGATGCCCCCATTGAAACGCACGCGCTGCGAATAGGCGACGAGCGTTTCGCTTTCGATGCGGTGATCGTCGCCGCCGGCGCCTGGGCTGGCGCGCTTTTGCCGGAGTTTGCCCCGCGCCTGGCGGTCAAGCGCCGCGTCGTGGCTTGGTTCAAGCCGGAAGAGCGCGGCGCCATGCCTGTCATTTGCGTCGACAACAACGAGGGCGTGTTCGGCATGCCAGCGCCGCGCGGTCTGTACAAGCTCGGCATGCATGCGGTCGGCGGCGCGACCGATCCCGACAATGTGCGCGAGCCCGACGATGCCGACGCCGCGCAGCTGGCGCGCCAAGCCGCCTCGCTACTGCCGCTGCACGATCCGCTGCCGGTGCGATTAGATCGCTGCCTCTACACCGTGACGCCGGATGAGCACTTCCTGATCGCGCCAAGTTCAGCGGACGAACGCGTCCTGCTTTTTTCGGCCTGTTCTGGGCACGGCTTCAAGTACGCGCCCATGTTCGGCGTCTTGGCCGAGCAATGGTTGACCGGGCGCCGATCGGCCGCGCTGGCGGCCTTCGGCCTCGATCGCCCAAGCAACGTCAATCGCCTAGGCGCGGCGAAGGCTTAGCTTGCGATTACCTCTCCGCTCGTCGAAATGTCGAACGCGGCGGCCCGTTCAACTTCATACTCCTTGGAAAGAATGTTCGAGACCGCAAAGAACTCCGCCAACGCCTGCTGCTTCGTAAGCGTCACCACTAAGAAGCCGCGCTTCAGCGGCTCCGCATACCGCACCTGCGGATTCCGCGCGCGCAAACTGCCGACAAAGTCGACGCCCGCCGCGGCGAAGAAATCTGCGTCGGATGGCGATGTCACCGATGTCGCGCCCAACTCCGTCGCCACCCGCCCGCGCGCGTCGCTGAGATCGTTGAGCCAGGCGCTGTGCGTGTCGCCGGTGAGCACCAGCGTTGGCGCCCCGCCCGCGCGTATGCTCTCATAGACGCGCGCGCGCACCGCCGGATATCCGTCCCAGCCGTCGGCGCTGACTGGAAACGGGAACCGCGTGAGCTTCAACAATTGCGTCACGCCTGGACGCAGGCGTTCGAGCGCGGCCGCGAGCGGCGCTGGCGCATCCGACAGGTCGGGCGCTTCGATCGGCGCCATCATCACCTGATTGCCGATGACCCGCCACATCGCCTCGCCCTGCGCCAGCTCCTCTCGCAGCCATTGCTCCTGCGCTTCGCCTAGCAATTGGCGCGATGGATCGGAGAGGCGCACCTGCAACGTTTCCACATCAGGCGCGATGAAAAACCCCTCGGGCAAGTTCGGAACCGCCGCGACCAGCCGCTGCGCGCGCCGCCAGTCGTAAACCGGGCGCAGTTCATCGCCGACTTCCTCCCAGATCGCCGGCAGCAGCTGCATGTTTGCCGAGTCGGCTTCGTGCGGACGCAAAGCGATCGGCCGCGCGGGATCGCTCATGTTCCAGCGTTGCATCGCGATCGGCATCTCGGTGGCGTAGTCGAGTGGTTGCGTCCGCGAGAGCAAGCGGCTCTCCAGCATCACCAGCTTGAAGAGATCGCCCCAGGCAAAGCTGCGATTGATCGCCTCGAAAGCGCGCCCCGGTTCGGGATCGCGGATCGGCATCCACTCGTAATACGCCTGTAGAGCAGCGCTCTTGCGCGCCGCCCACGTTCCTTCGTCGCTCTGGTGGTTCTCCGCACCGGTCGAGAAGCTGTCATTGGCGGTCTCGTGATCGTCCCAGACTACGATCCACGGCGCCATGGCGTGCGCAGCCTGCAACTCCGCCTCGCGCTTGTACTGCGCGTGGCGTGCGCGATAGTCTTGCAGCCGTGTGAGCTCCACTTCAGGCTCGGGCACGCGGCCCAGCGCCAGAGCAGTCTCGCCGCCATAGCCCGAGAGCCCGTACTCGTAGATGTAGTCGCCGAGGTGCACGACGAGATCGATGTCTTCACGCTGCGCAAGCGCCTCATAGGCATTGAAGTAGCCATGCGCGAACGAAGCGCACGACAGCACCGCGAGCCGCGCTTCGTCGGCGCGGCCGTTGGGCAGCGTCCGCATCTTGCCGACAGGGCTCTCAGCGCCGCCGGCGCGGAAGCCGTAAAAATAGGGCGCGCCTGGACGCAGGCCCGACACGTCCACCTTGATCGTGTAATCGCGCGCCGCGTTGGCCTCCACGAGGCCTGTTTTCACGACGTCGCTAAGCGCCCGATTGCGCGCCACGATCCAGCGCACCGGCACCGGCCCCGCGCGCTCAGGCGTCACCCGACTCCAAATCACTACCCGGTTCTGTGTGGGATCGCCCGACGCCACGCCATGAATGAAGCTGAGCGCACCCTCGTAGGCCGGGGTTTCGACCTCTGTCGACCCGCACGCAGCTGCTGCGCTGCCGAGGACGGCGATGGCGCCGCGCCGGGTGATGTTGCTCATGGTTGTCCCCTGTGACCGCTGGGGCCGTTATCGCCGCTGGCCTTGACGGCGCAAGCCGCTAAGGCTGCGCCCATGAACGGTGAAGACGACGACGATCCCGGAACGGATGGCGGCGAAACCCGGAGCGTCGTCGCCCCAGAGGCCGCCGGACCGCGTGTGGACCTGTGGCTGGCGAGCGTTTGGCCCGACTTGTCGCGGTCCCGCCTACAGGGATTGATCGGGGCGGGTCAGCTTAGCGCAGACGGCGCCATCGTGACCCACGCCAAGGATAGGCCCAAAGCAGGCGCGACTTACGAACTTGCGTTGCCGCCGCCGACGCCCGCCGCGCCGCAGGCGCAGGCGATACCCCTGAACGTCGTGTTTGAGGATGAGCACTTGATCGTCATCGACAAGGCGTCGGGCATGGCAGTGCACCCCGCGCCGGGCTCGATGACGGGAACGCTCGTCAACGCATTGCTCGCCCATTGCGGCGACAGCCTGTCCGGCATCGGCGGCGTCGCGCGTCCTGGCATTGTCCATCGCATCGACAAGGACACCACTGGCCTCATCGTTGTCGCCAAGCACGACGTCGCCCATCGCGGCTTGGCGGCGCTCTTCGCAAAGCACGACCTGGAGCGGGTTTATTATGCGCTGGCCCGAGGTGCGCCGCGCGAGCGTGCGGGCCGCATCGAAAACCGGTTGGTGCGCTCCACCGAAGACCGGCGCAAATTCGTGATGGCGCGCAATCCGGAAACCGACGCCGGTAAGCGCGCAATCACCCAATACTGGACTGTTGAGACTTATGGGCAACTTGCCGATGCCTCGGCCGGACGTCCCGCCGCCTCGATGATCGAATGTCGCCTGTTCACCGGGCGCACCCACCAGATTCGCGCCCACCTCGCGCATCTGGGCTGTCCCCTCATTGGCGACCCGCTCTACGGCAAGCAGCGGGGCCTGAAGGCAGTGGGGCCCAACGCCGACGCCGTGGACGCCGTCGTGCGCGCGTTTTCGCGTCAGGCCCTGCACGCAGCCGTGCTGGGGTTCACCCATCCGATCACCGGCGAAACGCGCCGCTTCGAGAGCCCGCTCCCAGCAGACATGCGGGCGTTGCGCGAAAGTCTGCAAAGTCTCTAAACTTTGAGGTGCATCAACGCTGCCGATGCGCCATCTACTAGTCCTTGAAAAGCGGGGGGAGGTTTTCAAGGAGCCTCCTAATGACAACAGCCAAACACGAGGGGCCAGCGTCTCTGTTCACCCCCTGGGCGTACCCCATGACCTCGGCGCCGTGGTCTACAGCCCCGATGCACATGGTCGCGTTCAGTCTTTATGCGACCCACGGCTGGCTTAATGCCTATCGTGAAGTCCTCGACGGCTACCGTGTCGCTATGCGCCACCAACAGGACGCAGCGTTGGAAGCGATCGAACGTTATGTGGCTCGCGGTGAAGGTGCGGCCGAAATGGCTGAGCCCGCCAAGGCCGCCGATAGGACGGCGCGCCGAACCTGACGCCTGATGTCGTTCCGCTGACGTAGCGAACGCGTTCCTTTTTCGTTCGTCGCCACGGCGGCGCCGCGATTGGCTCCCTATATTGAGCGGTCGAGGGCAACCGAGTCCTAGGCTCGGACGTACCTAAAGGGACGATGCGTCCCGCCAGAAGGAGGGGTCTAAGACACAATGGCGTCTACCGCGCTCACGATTGCGTTGTCTCCCGAGCAGGGGCTGCAGCGGTATCTCACCGAGATCCGCAAATTCCCCATGTTGTCCAAAGACGATGAATTCATGCTCGCCAAGCGCTGGCAGGAGCACGGCGACACCGAGTCCGCGCACAAGCTCGTCACCTCGCACCTGCGCTTGGTGGCGAAGATCGCCATGGGCTATCGCGGCTACGGATTGCCGATTGGCGAAGTGATTTCTGAAGGCAATGTCGGCCTAATGCAGGCTGTCAAGAAGTTCGATCCCGACAAAGGTTTCCGCCTCGCGACTTACGCGATGTGGTGGATCCGCGCCTCGATCCAAGAGTACATCCTGCGATCGTGGTCTCTGGTGAAAATGGGCACCACGGCGGCGCAGAAGAAGCTGTTCTTCAATCTGCGCCGCATGAAAGGCGAGATGGCCGCCTTGGAGGAGGGCGATCTAAGGCCAGAACACGTGGCGACCATCGCCCATAAGCTGGCTGTAACCGAGGAGGAAGTCACCTCCATGAACCGTCGTCTCTCTGGTGGCGGCGATGCAAGTCTCAATGCGCCCATCGGCGGCGCCGGCGGCGAGGGCGAGTCCGAATGGATGGATTGGCTGGCCGACGACCAAGCCGAAGGAACGCAGGAAACCCGTCTTGCCGAAAGCGAAGAATTCGGGGCCCGCATGAGCCTGCTTCAAGAGGCCATGGGCGAACTCAACGAACGCGAGCGCCACATCATCTCGGAGCGCCGCTTGAAGGACGAGCCGGCGACGCTTGAGGATCTCTCCAAGGAATATGGCGTCAGCCGCGAACGTGTGCGTCAGATCGAAGTCCGCGCCTTCGAGAAGCTGCAAAAGGCGATGCGCGCTCGCGCCGCCGCGCGAGGCTTGGTGGCCGAAGCGCACTAACTGGACGCTCCAGCGCGACGCCTGCTAAGCCCCGCCTGGTCGCCGTGTTTGGCGCTTGCGGAGCTAATGCGTGGCGCCCTTAGTGCTGTTATTCTACGATGGCTACGAACTGAAGGCGCGCGCAGGCGCTTTAGGGACGCTCTATTCCCAAGCGCACCATTTGGCGCGCGCTTCTTATAAGCGGGTCCGCGGGCAACACCCGAACTCGGGCATCTATACTGTCTTCCAGATGTTGGTGGCGGCGCTGCGCCGCGTCGGCGCAGATGTGCGCGTCAATGATTTCGCGGCCGCGCGCGCCAACCCCGCCCATCCAATCGGCGTCGCCGGCTATGAAGGCGCGCTAAGCGCGGTGTCGATGCTGTCAAATCCGCGGCTCATCGGGCCCGGCGTAACGTTGTCGCCATGGGACCCGCCTGATCTCTACGAAGACCAGCGCAACAAGGGGATCATCGTTCATTGCGAGTGGCTGGCTGATGTGATGCGCCCCTGGCATGAGGGCAAGATCGCGCTTTGGCACGCTGGCTTCGATCTCGCGAATTACGCCGATAGCCGCGGTCTGCCGAAGATATTCGACGTGCTGATCTATGACAAAATCTATCACCGCCGCGACGACTACCTGCCCCGCGCCATCCACGCGTTGACAGCGCTGCTGGACGCGCGCGGGCTGAGCCATACGATCATGCGCTACGGCCACTACTCGCTTGATGGCTATAAGCGCACGCTTTCCGCCAGTCGCGCCATGGCGTTCTTTTCTCACGCCGAGACCCAAGGCATCGCCTATCAGGAAGCGCTCGCGAGCAACGTTCCCGTGTTCGCTTGGAACGAGGGTGTTTGGCTCGATCCGCTCGCGGAGAAACTCAATCGTGGGCCGGTGAACTGCTCCAGCGTGCCGTTTTGGGACGAACGCTGCGGCGAAGTCTTCACGACAGCGAACCTGCATGCCGCGTGGGAGACATTCTGGGCGAGACGTGAAAACTACACGCCGCGCGCATTCGTCTCCGAGGCGCTGTCCCTTGAGAGCTCTGCGGAAGCCTATCTAAGCGCTTACCGACGCGTCGCCCAACGCTGAGGCCACTCTGGAGGCGCGGCCTGCGGGCTTGTCGCGCTTTTAGGCTCATGCAGTCGCGCAAACGCGTAAAAGCAGCAGGCGTAAAATAGAACGGTCGGCGTCGCCATGGCGCCGAGCACGACCTCCATCGACGCCCGCGAAACAGTCGCCAGGAAAATCACGAAGAAGAACGCGAACTCCATGGAGGGCTTGAGGATCAAGCGTCGGAGGGATGCAAGGCCCGCCGCCACAACAGTGCCGACAAAGGCGAACAGCCCAAGCAACCCCATGTCCACGCGCGTCTGGCGAAAGTGATCGTGAAAATTGAAGCTCCTCATATCGGTGACGTGCGTGAGCCGCTGCAGCGCAATAGTCTCCGAAGAATCCCCCATCCATATGGCGGAATATCCGTAGCCCAGGTATGGCCGCTCAGCGATCAGCATGTCGGCGCGCGCCCACAATTGGTCGCGTCCGCTTAAGGTCGGGTCCTTGTTCAGCGTCTCGTACATGAAGCGGTCGACCGCCGTGCCCGCTTCGGGGGCCAGCAAAACCAGCGGCGTAAACACCGACAGCGCCGCGATGATGGCGCCGGTGCGCACCGCCGTCGTCAAGCGTTGCGCCATCCAGATGCCGATCAGCGCCGCGGCGCCCACGAGCGCCATCACCAAGGCGCCCGAAGAGTTCGACTGGTCGACGATGAAAATGCCCATCGCCAGCGACGCGATCGAGGCAAGCCGCATGAGCGGGCTGAGCTTGCCCATGAGCAGCGCGGCCAGCGCAGACGCCATCAGCATGAAGCCCACTGTGGCGATCATATTCTTCGACCCGGAATAGCCGACCAGGACCATGCCGCCCTGGGAGGGGCCTTGGGTGCCGTCGATGATGCACAGCACGCAGTAGACGAGATGCGCCAGCATTACAGCCAGCACGAAGTGGCGCATTGGCATCGTGCGTGCGAGCACCAGGCCCATAAAGCCGGTGAACAGGAATTGCGCGCCATAGCGGAAGGAGACGGCGGCGTAGTCCGACCAGAGCCCCGAGAGCGTCGCGATGAGGGGCAGCGTGAGGATCGGCCACCAGCGCACGAACATCGGCAACACCACGTCGCGATGCGTCAGCGCTAAAAGCCCGATCAGCGCCATGTCGGCGAGGACCATCAGCGTGCCGAACGGCACCGCCAGCATGCTCATCATCACAAAGAGCATGAACGTGGTTATCTGCGGCTGGTACTTGATGAAGGCCATGGCTGCGCTTGGTTCGGTGCAAGTCCGAGGCCAGAGTTAACGCTATGCTCGCCCCAAGGCCAGCTACATGCGCGGCGGCGAGGCTTGAGGGCGCGCCGCCTTGCTATAGAAGGCGGGCATGCACATTCGCCTCACCAACAACCTGACCCGTAAAAAGGAGGTCTTCCAGCCCGGCGACCCCAACCGCGTGACCATGTATGTCTGCGGCCCCACGGTCTACGCCAACGCCCATATCGGCAACGCCCGCCCGCCAGTGGTGTTCGATGTGCTGTTTCGGCTCTTGCGTCACGTTTATGGTGAAGGCGCGGTGGTTTACGCCCGCAACTACACCGACATCGACGACAGGATCATCGCCGCCGCCAACGCCGCTGGCGTTGAGATCGACGCGATCACACGGAAGTTCGAGCGCATTTACGAAGAAGACATGGGCGCGCTGGGAGTGCTTGAGCCCACCTTGAAGCCGCGCGCCACCGGCCACGTCGACGGCATGATCGCGCTGATCGAACGGCTGATCGAGGCAGGCGCGGCTTACGCCGTGCCAAGCGGCGTTTACTTCTCGGTCGCCGCCGACGCCGATTACGGCAAGCTCTCGGGCCGCTCGCAGGACGATCTTAAAGCAGGCGCGCGCGTTGAGGGCGAGGACGACAAGCGCGCGGCGTCCGATTTCGCGCTCTGGAAAGCCGCCAAGCCCGGCGAGCCCGTTTGGGAGGCGCCGTTCGGGCGCGGGCGCCCC
>CAYRHK010000039.1:0-13074 GCA_964423825.1 uncultured Terricaulis sp.
CCAAGAAAGCTGTCACGGCGCTAAAATGGGTCGTCCGTGAAATGGAGGACCGCTACCGCCGCATGTCCAAGCTCGGCGTGCGCAACATCACCGGCTACAATGAACGCGTCGCAGAGGCCATCGAGCGCGGCGAGCGTCTCGAACGCACCGTGCACGCTGGTTTCGACCCCACGTCCGGAGAACCCATCTACGAAACGCGCGCGCTGCCCCTTGAGGCAATGCCCTACATCGTCGTCGTCATCGATGAGATGGCCGACCTCATGATCACTGCCGGCAAGGAGATCGAAGCTGCGGTGCAGCGCCTCGCGCAGATGGCGCGTGCCGCCGGCATCCACGTCATTATGGCGACGCAGCGCCCGAGCGTCGACGTCATCACCGGCACCATCCGCGCCAATTTCCCCACCCGCATCTGCTACCAGGTGCCCTCCAAGATCGACAGCCGCACCTGCTTAGGAGAGAGCGGCGCCGAACAGCTCCTAGGCAAGGGCGACTTGTTGTACATGGCTGGCGGCGGCCGCATTCGCCGTCTGCATGGCCCACTAGTCACCGACAGCGAAGTAGAGCGCGTCGTCGACATGCTCAAAGCGCAAGGCGCGCCGGTCTATCGCAAGGATGTCACCGAAGAGCCGAACGAAAACCCCAACGCCGAGCAGGAGTTGTTCGACGTTGACAATGGCGGCGACGATCTTTTCGACCGTGCCGTCGAAATCGTGCAGCGCGACCGCAAGGCGTCCACGTCTTACCTGCAGCGCCGTCTCGGCATCGGCTACAATCGCGCCGCCACATTGATTGAGATGCTGGAGACCCGCGGCATCATCTCCCCCGCCAACGGCGCCGGCAAACGCGAGATTTTGATCGAGGAGTTGGAGGGGGACTAATCAGGCCTCGCGCCGCCCGCGCCCCGGTCCAGTCACCCGCCGCCAGTCCTCGCGTTCGCCCGCGTCGCTTCCTATATCTGTCCTGCGTCTGGCGGAGATGGAGGCCGTCGGCGGCTTGCGCCCACCCCCCCCCTCGAATTGACATGCCGCAAAGCAACCGGTCGAGTGTCAGGGAAACTTTGATCAGGAGGCCTCAAATGAGCCAAGCCGTGATCGATTTTTGTGAAGGTCTGAAAACGACCCTCCTCGCCTTGGAGGATCGCCTGACAAAGGCGCAATCGGCGCTGTCAGCTGGCGCCGCGCGCACGAGCGAGGAAGCCAAGAAGCACGTCGATGAAGCCGCCGAACAATTGCAGAAATTCAAGACCCATGCTGGCCTCATGGCGCAAGCCATCCGCGCCGACTTGCCGTCGAGGGGTGTGGCCGTGAAGGAGCGGCTCGAGGACTTCGGCCAAGAAGCTCAGGTCGCGATGCGACACGCCGTGGTGTTTCTCGCAGAGGCGGCGTCCAAGGGCGCGAGCGGCGCCGCGGACGCGCTTCAAGCCGGGGCTGCTGAAGCTGAGAGGTTAGCCGAGCGCCTCAAGAGCGAAACCGCGGTCGCACTGGCGCCGGAAGCCACCCCGCCACCCACGACCCAGAACTAGGATGACTGTTGGCGGCGCAGAACGCGCGCGCGAAGACGCCGTCGTCGCTTACGATCATCGCCTTGAGCCCCACGTGCGCGTGCACCATGCCCTCCCGGGCCGTACGCGCTTGCGTCTTGCGCCGCTTCGCGATCGACGCGACCTGCTCGTCGCGCTGGGGCGCCGCCTGTCCGCACGTGTAGGCATCGGCGACATTCGCGAAAATCCGGCGACGGGCGGCCTGCTCGTCGAGCATGACCAATCTATCTCTGCTGAGAACATCGCGAAGATGGCGCGCGATATTTGGCGCCGCGGCCTTTCCGCACCCGCACCGCCAGCCGCCGCCGACGCCAGCCCAACGCCATGGCATGCAATGGCTCCCTCAGTAGTCATGCGCGCCTTCGCGAGCCACAATGGACTGACATCCGCGGAGGCGACCGAACGCCTCATGCGCATTGGCGAAAACAGGCTCGCAGAACCCGAGCCGCCCTCATCCCTTGATCTCGTCGCCGACCAACTCCGGTCAGTTCCAGTGGCGCTGCTGGGCGCCTCGGCTCTCCTATCGCTGACGACAGGGGGGTTGCTGGACGCTGCGCTCACGCTGGGCGTCATTGCACTCAACGCTGGCATCGGCGCCTCAACCGAGAGCTGGACCGCCAGCCTCATCCGCCGCCTCGCCCGACAGAGCGACCCCGACGCCTTGGTGCTCCGGGATGGCCAAGAGACGCCGGCGCCAACTTCACGTGTGGCGCCGGGGGACTGGATAGTGTTGAAGGCGGGCGCCGCTGTGCCAGCGGACGGACGTCTCATCACTGCCAATGCGCTTCAGATCGACGAATCCTCGCTGACAGGCGAAAGCTTCCCCGTTGAAAAGTCGGCTGACGCGCAAATCGAGGAATCCGCTCCGCTTGCGGCGCGGCGCACCATGGTTCATCGCGGCGGCGTAGTCACCAATGGGTCGGGCATTGCGGTCGCCACGGCAACCGGCGCCGCCACCGAGATCGGACGTGTACGCCTGTTATTGGAGCGGGCTGCGGCGCCCACCCCGCCCATGGAGCGCGCCCTTGATAAACTAGGCGTAAGCCTGACGATTGCCTGCCTCGGTGCATCAACCCTGCTCGCGGCGCTATTGCGCATTCGCGGCGAGCCGTGGTCGGCAGTGACCAAGAGCGCCATTGCACTGGCAGTGTCGGCAATTCCCGAGGGACTGCCCGCGTTGGCGGCCTCAACCAAGGCGCTTGCGGCGCGCGCCATGGCGCGCGACGGCGCCTATGTGCGCAACGCCAACGTCGTCGAGACCGCCGCCAACGTGGACGTGCTCTGCCTCGATAAGACCGGCACACTGACGCAAAATCGCATGCAGGTCGCGGTCGTGCACACTCTGAACACGCGTTACGACCTGAACACTAGCCTGAGGACTAGCGCGCCGCTGCGACTTGTCGCAACGATCTCGGCGCTTTGTAACGACGCAGAGCTTGGCGACGCCGAAGGATTGTCAGCGGGCACAGGAACGGAGCGCGCCCTCCTCCATTTTGCCGACGCGGTCGGCGTCGACGTCACCGTCTTGCGCAGCAAATACCCGCGCGGGCAGACGCTGCTGCGTTCGCCGGAGCGGTTGTACATGGCCACCGCACATAATGATGGAGCCGCGTCGCTTGTCGCGGTGAAGGGAGCGCCCCATCAAGTGATCGCTCTGTGCGCCACAGCGCGCTCGCGGGGCCGCGAAGTACTGCTCGACGACGCCAAACGCGGCGAAATTCTTGCGCAGAACGAGGCGCTTGCCGCGCAAGGACTTCGCGTCCTGGGCATCGCGCGCGGCCAAGGACGCGACCTCTCCGTTGGCGCACCCGCGAATCTGGAATGGCTCGGACTGGTTGGACTGGCCGATCCGTTGCGCCCCGGCGCCGCTGAGATGGTCAAGACACTTCAGAAAGCCGGTCTCCGCACGATCATCCTGACAGGCGACCAAGCTGGAACCGCGCGCAAATTGGCCCAGGATCTAGGCGTCGCCAATGACGGGGGCCTCGATGTGATCGACGCCAGCGCGCTGCGCGGCCTCGGCACGGAGGAACTCGCCCGGGCGTCACGCACCACTGAAGTATTCGCGCGCGTCAGCCCCTCCGACAAGCTGGCGATCATTCGTGCCCTGCAATCCGATGGTCATGTCGTGGCCATGACCGGCGATGGCGTCAATGACGGCCCGGCATTGCGGGCGGCCGACATCGGCATCGCCATGGGCCGATCGGGCGCCGATGTCGCGCGCGATGTAGCCGACATCGTCGTCGCCGACGATGACCTCAAGAGCCTCGCCAACGCCCTGGCGCGCGGACGCGCCGCGGATGAGAATTTACGGCGCGCATTGAACTTTCTGCTGTCTACCAATGGCAGCGAAGTGGCGCTGCTTCTTGCGGAAGCCGTGCACGGGCCAGAAGCGCTGGAGACGCCTGCACAACTCTTCTGGTTAAACTTGATGACAGACGTGTTCCCAGCCTTTGGATTGGCGATGGCGCGTCCCGCGGCGGACGTCCTGGAACGACCGCCGCGCCTCGCGAGCGAGGATATTTTCGGCTCGCGAGAGGTCAGGACGCTTGCTCTCGGCGCCCTGCGCATTGCAGCGCCCGCGATACTGACCCATGCGCTTGGCGCTGCACGCAACGGCCTCGGCCCACGCACGCGCGGCCTCACCTTTCTTTCTCTGGCCAGCCATCAGTTGGCCCATGCGCTGAGGCTGCGCCAAGGCCGACCCGCGAGCGACTTGCTAGACCGCTCAATCGAACTCGGCGTGATTGCGGGATATGGTTTGCTGGCCGCGCCCTTTGTGTTTCCACCGTTGCGTCGCATCTTGCGTATCGCAACGCCGCGCCCGCTGGAGGCGCTCATGATCGTTGCTTTCTCATTGGCGCCGCTCGCGCTCGACCTGGCGAACCGCCGTCCATCCCCTCAAGCCTGATCGCCGCCTTTGCCAGCGGACGCTCGGATTGAGGCAAGGTCGGCCTGCGCCTCTGCGACTAGATCTTCGACATCCTCCGCCAACTCAGCCGCAGCCCCCCGCACGCGCTGGTAGAGATCAAGTCCGCGGCGCAATGCCTCGCGCGCGCCCGGTCGCGCGGCACGCAACAATCGAGGCGCGGCCACGATCGCCGCGACCGTCAAGGCGCCTGCGCCTACAACCAACACGGCCCCAAGAATTCGGCCAGCAATACTCATGACACCAAAGTATATTTAGCACGAACCTGGACTTTGCCTCGGATCAAACACTTCCGAGGCGACTGGCGGAACATGAATTTATGACCATCACAGCGCCTCAACCCTCCGCCGACGGCGCAAGACGACCTTCCCTTTCCGCGATGCGGCTCATCGCCGGTGGACTGCTCGTGGCGATGAGCCTTGTGTACTTCTTCGCAGCCTCGCGCCACGGCGAAGGCGCTGCCTGGGGCTATGTGCGCGCCTTCGCGGAGGCCGCAATGGTCGGCGGCCTCGCTGATTGGTTCGCCGTCACTGCCATTTTTCGTCGCCCGCTCGGCCTGCCTATACCGCACACGGCCGTCATCCCACGCAGCAAGGAGCGGATTGCCCAGGCGCTGGGCGATTTTGTCAGCGTCAACTTTCTCGCTGCCGACGTAGTCGGCGCGCGTTTAGCGGACCAGGACCTCGCCCGAGCGCTTGGCCGGCAGCTGGCCGATCCAGCCACGGCGCGCCGCGTCGCCGACGGCGTCATGGACGCTCTGCCCGCCATCGCCGATCTCCTCGACGACGAAGTGGTCGCCGAGTTCATGCGTCGCCAACTCGGTGAACTGAGCCGCGATGAGCGCCTCTCGACGATGGCGGGACGTGGTCTTGCGCTCTTGACCGAACATGGGCGCCATCAACCGGTGCTCGACGCCGCGCTGGCCGAAGGTTGGCGCGCATTGGAAGAGCACGAGGACGCCATTCGTGCGCAGGTGCGCGCGCAAACCTCCTGGCTGTGGCGGCTGATTGCGCTTGACGCGCGCGCCGCCGACGCGATCGTCGCAGCCATCGAGACCACACTGCGCGATGCTGCCCACGACCCTGAACACCCTGTGCGTGAGCGAGTCACAGAGCTGCTCAATCAGCTGGCGCATGACCTAGAGCACTCTCCGGCGCTGCGCGCCCAGATTGAACGTGGCGTTGCGGAGTTGCTGGCGCACCCCGCCGTTGCCTCTTACCTGCGCGACTTGTGGCAGACCCTAAAGGACAGCGCCGCACACCCAGGCTCATCGACGCGGCAAACGCTGGTGGGTGCGATCTCTCGCTTCGGCGTGGCGATGCTTGAGGATGAGGCCGTCATCGACACCTTGAACCGCCGCCTGCGCGCACTCCTGAGCGAAATAGCCGGCCGTCATGGCGGCGACGTCGGCGCACTCATCTCCGAGACCATCCGTAGTTGGGACACCAAGACCGTCGTCGACAAACTGGAGCAGAATGTCGGCCCCGACCTTCAATACATCCGCATCAACGGCACCATTATCGGCGGGCTCATTGGATTGACCATCCACCAGGTGACGCTCTGGCTGACCTAAAGCACAGGGTCATGCGCGCATTCGGTCTCTGGCGCCTCGCGGTCAGCGGTTCGAACGCCGCGACGCGGGCGATCAAGCGCGCGCACGATAGCATCGTCACGTCGGTAGATGTCATCAGCATAGCGGACCGTACCCGCGCTATCCAGGGCTGCTGTGATGTACAGAACATAGATCGGCAACGGGGCCGCCAGGGCAATGGTCTGGGTGGCGCCGTCGTCGATTGCCGCTTGGATCGCCGCTTGGTCCCACGCCGCGTCCGCCAGCACGGTGGCCGCGAGCGCGACCGGCTCCGCAACGCGAATACATCCATGGCTAAGTGCGCGATCTGCGCGCGCAAACAAGCCGCGACTCGGAGTGTCGTGCAGAAAGACTGCGTACGGATTCGGCAAATCGAAGCGCAGGCGCCCCAAAGCGTTATGGGGGCCGGGGCGCTGACGAAGCACATAAGGGAAGGGCCGAGCGCGCCAGTCGACAGCAGCCGGGTCGAGCGCCCGTCCGCTGCGATCCAGCACGTCAAATCCCTCCCGCGTCACCGCGCCAGGATCGCGGCGAAAGCGCGGTATGAGTTCGCCAGCCGCAATGCTTGACGGCGGCGTCCAGGCCGGATTGAGGGTGATCGTCTCGATGCCCGCGACGAAGCTTGGGGTCTGGTTTGCGCGTGAACCTACGATCACCGTGTGAGTGACGCTCGCTTCGCCCTCGCGCAGCCGCAGTTCGAAAAACGGCGCCAGGACCTCGACGCGACGCGTGGGCCAAGTGCGCGGCAGCCACCGCCACCGCTCCAAGCTCGCGCGCAGCCGCGTTTCGCGCTCCGTCCTTGAGGGCCCCACGCCTTCCCCATCAGGCGCGGCCCGCACGCGCGCCAACTCAGCGACCAGCGCGGCGTAGTCGGGCGTCGACGGAAGCAAGCGCGCCAGCGCCTGTGAAACGTCGCCGCCTTCGCGCGCCACACGGCGCAACGTGTCGAGATCGGGCCTTTGTGGACTGGCGATACGCCACTCGGGGTCGACGACGACGGGATCGGTCGCGCCGACCGCGAACGCGGTCGCCAAATCCGCAAGCAACCGATCCGCCTCCTCATCCAATCGCCGCGCTCCCTCCGCATCGCGTAGCGAGAGCGGCTCCAAGCGAGCAAGCTCATCAAGCGCGTCCGACGGCCGCGACAATCCATGTGCGACAGCTGTGTCGGCGGTCTCGCGCAGATCGGCCAACGCCGCCGCGTTCCAGGCTCTAGGCGGTGGAGAAACGGGCTCTGGGGCAGGCGGGGCCTGCAGGCGCCCGCCACAGCCGGCCACCATCACCAAGAACAAAAGCGCCAACCAAGTGATCAGATACAGCGCCCGCCGTTGCGCTGGACCGCCGTCGTCGTAAGCTTGTCCTCGTGCTGACACGTCGCAAATCTCTCCTGGCGGGCCTGGGCCTCGCCGTCTCGACCTTGGGCACATCGCCTGCGCGTGCGGACGCCTCGCCAAGCCGGGCCCTAAGCTTTCACAATCTACACACCGGCGAAGCCCTCGCCATTGAGTATTGGCAAAATGGCGCTTACGCACCCGACGCCCGCGCCGCGATTGACCATATCCTTAGGGATCACCGCACAGGCGAGGTTCACAGCATCGACGCACGTTTGCTCGACCTTCTGCACGAATTATCCGGTCGGCTTGAGACCCGCGCGCCGTTTCAAGTGATTTCGGGCTACCGCTCGCCGCACACCAATGCGGCGCTTGCCGACGCCAGCTCAGGCGTCGCCCGCGGCAGCCTGCACATGCAGGGCCTGGCGATCGACATCGCAATAGAGGGCGTCGCAACCGCCACCCTCAGGGACGCCGCGCTTGAACTGTCGCGTGGCGGCGTCGGCTATTACCCAAGCCCAGGCTTTGTCCACGTCGACGTTGGTCGCGTGCGGCGCTGGTGAAGCGGGCGCGTGCGACGCTCGAAACGCGCCAACTTCAATTCGGGGCGCCGAACCCAACCGCCTCCTGCACGAGCCCCCGTGTTCATGGGATTGAGCCGACTCCCGACTAAGCGAACAACCGAGTTGATCAGCAGGCGTCGCGTTCGACCTGGCAGGAGGAATCAACATGCCCAACCTTCGTGGCAACAACCGCGCCAACACGCTCAATGGCGGCAACGGCAATGACCACATCGACGGCCGCGGCGGCGACGACATCATCAATGGCGGCGGCGGCAACGACACGATGCTTGGCGGCGATGGCGCCGATCGCCTCATTTCCTACGCCGGCGACGATGTAATGACCGGCGGCGCCGGAGCGGACGTCTTTGTGATCGGCCCGCGCACCAGCGGGAACATCACAATCACGGACTTCACCGATGGCGTCGATCACATCGACATCAGCGCCTTCGGCTTTGACTCCCAGGGCAACAGCGCCAACTGGGCCGCCTTTTTGTCCAACTCCGGCAACGACACGGTTCTTGAATTCTTCGGCGTGAACGGCGAGTTTTTCACCATCACACTGCAGAACTTCGACTACACGAAGATCGACCCGAGCGACTACTTCATATGAGAGTTCTCATCGACCGCCGCGCGCGCGAGATCGTTCCGTAGCGTCTGGTGCGAAAACGCTATGACCCCCTTGCGCCGCGAAACCCCGATCCGTAGTCCCGGCCGTCCGACAGGCGCCTGAGGCGTCCCTCCGCGAAGCGTGCGGTTGCGCAGCTGGCCGTTACGATCTCCCACCCTGCAGACGTCAGCAAACAATGCGCGCGATCTATTCTCGCCAACAGGCGCGAGATCTTGATCGAGGAGTTGGATGACGAGGGGGCGAACTCACATCGCCGCCCCCCGTTTTCCTCAGCGCGGCCGCTTCGGTCGCGACCCAGAAAGGAACGACCGTGGAATCCAATTCGTGCGCTGTGCTGGGTTCGGCGCAAACTGTGCGAACGCAGCCGGATCGATGTTGCCGCCGCTCAATACAAGACCGCACCTGCGACCGCGGAAGAACTGTGGGTGTGTGAGCACCGCGGCGAGCGACAGCGCGCCAGCGCCCTCCGCCACAGTCAGCACTTTGGCGTATTCTCGAATCGCCCACTCGATGGCGACCTCATCCACGGTGACAATGTCATCCACCAAATCCTTGGCGATCGCCAGGCAGAGTTCTCCCGGCGCCTTGACTGCCGCACCATCAGCCAGCGTTGCCTTGTGGCTAGGCGCCGAAATCAAGCCCTTTGCGCGAGCATAAAAGGCCGAGAAGGCCTTTGATTGAACGCCGATGATCCTGATCTTGGGATTGATCGCCTTCGCGGCAATCGCGATCCCGGAGATCAGGCCGCCGCCACCGATGGGGACGACGATAATCTCAAGGCCGGGAGCATCCTCCAACATCTCGAGGCCAATCACGCCCTGGCCGGCAATGACCTCCGGATCGTTGAACGGATGAATGAAGAGTTGCCCTTCCCGTCGCGCAAGTTCAAGAGCGTGAGCATACGCGTCGTCGAAGGTCTCGCCTTCTAGTACAACCGTTGCGCCCCAGCGCTTGGTGCCCGCGATTTTCACAGCAGGCGTTGAGCGCGGCATCACGATCGTCGCCCTGATCCCCAAGCGAACAGCGCCTAACGCCACCGCCTGCGCGTGATTACCCGCCGACGCCGCAATCACGCCGCGAGCAAGCGCTTCCGTTTGGCACAGCGCCAACTTGTTTGCAGCGCCATACTCTTTGTATGCTCCGGTTGTCGTCAAACACAGCAGCTTGACCCACAAGCGCACGCCGGTCGCGCTCGAGAGGGACGGTGAATACAGGAGCGGCGTTTGCCGCACGCAGCCGCTAGTTCGCGTCCGCGCCGCTTCGACGTCTTTGATCGTGATGGTCATGTCTAGCATCCGACGCCTGCCGAGCCGCGCACAACGCTGCGCGCTCAGTCTCCAAGGCTTCGGTCGGCGCGCTCCGAAACCGCACCGCAAACGCGGTGAGGTGGAAGCTGTCGACACAGATTACAGTGCGCCAGGGCGCCTAGAATCCGCAGAATCCGTACAAGTCGCCGGAGATTTGGGTTTTCCGCGCCTTAGTTTCCGGTATCAACGACAAGAACAAGCTGAGGGAGGCGGATGTGCCCGATCAAGCACGAATTCGCGCGGCCGGCCGTGCTCTCCGAGAAATCCAGAACGCAAAGCGCCTCACGCAAGAAAAGCTCGCCGATGAAATCGGTATTTCAGTCGGGACAGTCGCAAAGCTTCTCGCCGCGGAGTCCAACGCCGACCCCACCGCTATCCAATTGGCCGGGTTGGTGAAAATTGAGGCCTTCATCGCCAAATCCACACTTGAGCGCGGCTTTATAACGAGGGACGTGTATCTCGAAATAGCGCGCGGCATGGAAGCTGTACAAAACAACGAAGAGTTTGCTGGACACTACGCTGGGTCCTATTGCGTTCTTCGGGCTCACGTCCCGAGCACGCGTCCGCTGATGAGCAAGCTGATCATTACAGTCGACCCTGACAAATGCGTTCTGCGATACAAACACTTTCACAAAGTCTCAGACGCATTGTCTCTGGTGAAGATTGACCAGGGCGCAACAACAACGGACGCCGACATGAGCATTTATGAAGGCTTCGTCTTCAATTGCGGCAACAGGGCGTTTCTGCTGGCCACGGCGAAGAACCCCGCGCACGCAAAAGAAATGATCCTCAACCTGCGCACCACGGGCAGCGATCCCGCCGCCGCCACTATCCGCGGCCTTCTGCTAACTCTGTCAGCCGACGAGCGCGAGCCCTTCGCCTCCAGAGTTCTCGTCCAGAAAATGACCGAGAAGCAGCTTGCGACACCGGAATGGTGTCCCGGTCTAAAAGACAGCTGGGACATCTTTGCAGGCCGCAAGGAGATCTTGCGTGAGTTCAGCAAGAAGCAGAATTTCGGCCTGCTGCGCCTCCACGCGTAAATAAATCTATCCGCCCCCTTCCGCCTCGCCCTTACTCTCCCCCCATCTCGGCCAAGGGAGGCGCTGGTGCACCAAGCCAAACGCGGTCGGGATGCGGTTTGAACGCGACGCTGACGAGAGCAAGAGCATTCCATTTGCTCGGATCAGCAGCCTTCGGTGAGCCCAGAAAGCCGAAGGCAACGAGGGTCAAGCAATGGTGGCTTGCCTCGCGCGTCGATCGGGAACGGACATCTGGCGCTAAGCGCGGGTTGAGAACCCCAGCGTCGCGGGAATTGGTTTCGAGGAGCGAGAAGCCGATTTCTACCCGCACCGTCTTGTACGGAGCGCGGGCCCGCCTCTCAAACGCATGGCCGCTCAGACGCGACATGAACGCCGCGGGCGTCCGCCGGTCGCAACAAACGGACCGCGCGGGACGCGCGAAAGCGCGCATCCCTTTTTGTCCTTTGAGCTCAAGCGCTATCGCGCGCCCCGCTCTCCCGCCTTCAGCCCTCCGCGGAAACGGCCCCGTGGAGACCGCGTCCGCGCGCGCCCAGGCCTGCCGCCATGAACCCCCGCTGAACCAATCGTGACGCATCGCCCGCACAGCCTCTTTTTTTCGCCACGCACTTCGGCCACATGGGGCGACATGAGCACGTCAATGAACCGCCGCTCCCTGCTCGCCACGCTCGCCGTGAGCGCCGCCGCGCCCGCCGCTTTCGCGCAGGACCTCCGCCCGCGCACAATCGATCCCGTCATCGTCGCCCTGGAGGGCGCCGAACGCATCGCCGCAATGAGCCGCGTCAACGAGGCGCTAAACGCCATCGCACGGCTTCAGGGCCGCTTCGAGCAAACCAGCCCAGGCGGCGCGAGTGCGGCCGGCGCCTTCTTTCTAGAGCGCCCGGGCAAGCTCCGCTTCGAGTACGATCCGCCGGCGACGCTGCTCATCGTCTCCGACGGAAGCGTCGTCTCGCTCCGCGACACCGCGCTCCGCACCACCGAGCGCACGCCCCTGCGCTCAACGCCGCTCAATCTCATCCTGCGTTCAACCATTGATCTCGAACGCCACGCCCGCGTGCTCCGCGTCGCACGCTCCGGCGCCTGGCTGATGGTGACCGCCCGCGATCGCTCCGGCCAAACCGACGGCCAAATCACGCTCAATTTTTTCGGCGATCAAACGGAGCTGCGCTCATGGGACGTGTTCGACGCCACCGGCGCGCGCACGCGGGTGACGCTCTCGAACGTCGTGCGCCCGGACACGCTCGATCCAGCGCTGTTCCGCTTGCCTGACGTGCTGACCGACCGCCCGCGTAATCGCCGGTAGCCGAGCGCGCGCGATTAAAGTTCCTGACGATTTGGCAAGCGAATACTTCCGCAACGATCTTGTTTTTTTCCTGGATGTGTCGTATCTACAACGTTGCGGTCGTTGCTCATCCCCCTGGATCAGCGTCTTCCCCCCCCGCTGACGGATCCAGCGCGGCGGCCGCTACTGCCGGACATCCCCTGCCGGCGAAACCGCGCCCCCCTCAAGGCGCATGAGAGGCTCGGTCGCGGACAGCGGTCGGGCCTCTTTGCTATCCCTACCCCCCATGCTCCGAATCGCCACCTGGAATATCAACTCCGTGCGCCTGCGCATCGACGCCGTCTGCCGCTTCCTCGCCGAAGCCAAACCGGACGTGCTCTGCCTCCAGGAAATCAAGTGCCGCAATGGCGAGTTCCCGGAGAAGGCGTTCAAATCAGCGGGCTACAAGCATCAGCACGTTGTGGGCCAGAAGGGGTGGCACGGCGTCGCCATCGTCTCGCGCCTCAAGCTCGAACCGATCGAAGCGCCTCCGATCTGCCCGCACAAAGAGGCGCGCATCGCCGCAGCGCGCATCGACGGCGTCGAGATCCACAATCTCTACGTCCCCGCCGGCGCCGATGTGCCCGACCCTGTCGGCAATCCAAAATTCAAGCACAAGCTCAACGTGCTCGATCGCATGAAGCGGCTCTACAAGAAGCGCCGCGGGCCTCCGACCATCCTCGTCGGCGATCTCAACGTGGCGCCCGGCGAATTCGACGTCTGGAGCCACAAGCAATTGCTCGACGTGGTCAGCCACACGCCCATGGAAACCGACCGCCTGAACGCCATCCGCGACCAGGGCGGCTTCGTCGACCTTGCCCGCCTCC
>CAYRHK010000040.1:0-12905 GCA_964423825.1 uncultured Terricaulis sp.
ACATCGACCGCTTCGCCAATGTGAAGCACGGCCGCGAACAGCCTGATTATCTGCACGAGACCCTGAAGCCGATCCTGGAGGAGACCTACGGCGTCATTGTCTATCAAGAGCAGGTGATGCAAATCGCGCAGGTGCTGTCGGGCTACTCGCTCGGAGAAGCTGACTTGCTGCGGCGCGCTATGGGCAAAAAGCAGCCCGCGGAAATGGCCAAGCAGAAGTCGCGTTTCATCGACGGCGCCAAGGAGCGCGGCGTCAGCGAGGGCCTGGCTTCGCACATCTTCGACCTAGTCGAAGAGTTCGCAGGCTACGGTTTCAACAAGTCTCACGCCGCCGCCTACGCCGTCGTCGCTTATCACACAGCGTTCCTGAAAGCGCACTTCCCGGTCGATTTTCTCGCCGCCTCGATGAGCCTCGATATTTCGAACTCGGACAAGCTCGCGAGTTTTCACCAAGATGCACGCCGCGTGGGCGTAACGGTGCTGCCGCCCGACCTCAACGCCTCCGAGGCCGATTTTAGCGTCGAGAAGAGCGAAGAGGGGCTTGCGGTCCGCTATGCGCTAGGCGCCGTCCGCAATGTTGGCGTCGCCGCGATGGAAGCCATTGTTGCCGAAAGGAAGGGGCGCGGCCGCTTTAAGGCGCTCTACGACTTCGCCGAGCGCATCGACCCCAAGTCCATAAACCGCCGGCAACTCGAAAATCTCGCCAAGTCCGGTGCGTTGGATAGCCTCGAACCGGATCGCGCTCGCGCCTTCGCTGCTTGTGAAATCGTGGCAGCCTACGCCCAGCGTGTCGCGGAAGAACGCGCCAGCGCGCAGACAAGCCTGTTCGGGTCCGAGGAGCCAAGCGCACGGCCGGCCTTTCCCAAGGCGCCGGCATGGTCGGCGCAGGATCGGCTTGACGCCGAACGCGAGAGCGTCGGCTTTTATCTTTCGGGCCATCCGCTCTCGGATTTCTTCCGCGACAATGGCGATCGCTACTTGAGCTACGCCGATCTGGTGGAGGAAGGCGAGACCGAGCCGCGCTCCTATCCGATGGCAGGCGTCGTGCGGCGCATCCAGTATCGTCCGGCGCAATCGGGCGGCACGCTTGCTTTCGTGGGCTTTTCCGATCCCAGTGGCGATTTCGAGCCGATGGTGATGCCAGAAAACGTCGCTCACGCACGCGAGACTTTGGAGGTGGGCAAGCCGTTTGTGTTCCGCGCGCGCGTGCGCTGGCGCGATGGTGACCTGAAGATCGCCGCCGACACGTTCGAGCCGGTGGAGGCGGCGGAGGCGCGCACCGCGGAGGATCTCCGCATTGTCCTCAAGGAAGGAGCGCCGCTCGAGCTGCTCGCGCAGACCATAGCGGCGTTGCCCAGGGGTGCGCCGGGGGACGCCAGACCATTGCGGCTGGTCCTCAAGTTGAAGGACGGGCGTGAGATCGAGGTCGCGACCAAAACCATGGCGCCGGCAAGCGCCGCCGCACGAGCCGCGCTCAAGGCCGCCAAGGGCGTCGAGCGGGTGATTTAGCCGTTCGTCGCGCTGCGTTCGCGAACCAGGGGCGCCCTCTTGCGCTCATTGCGCGAGCGACCTTGTATGGACCAGATTCACAAGGGGGAGGCAAAGCGTGCGCTTAGCTTCGATTTTGCTTTTGGGCGGGGGTTTGCTGCTGGCGGCCTGTGCAACCACACCATCCGCGACGCCGGAAACCGCGACGCCCACGCCATTTGCGTCCACCTATCGGCCAGCACCTTCGGTAACCACGTTGATCCGCGGCGGCACTGTCCTCGATGGAACCGGCGCTGAACTCGCGAACGCCGACGTGCTGATGCGCGACGGGCGCGTCGCCGCCGTTGGCGCCAATCTGACGGCGCCTGAAGGCGCGACGATTATCGATGCCCATGGGCGCTTCGTAACTCCGGGCATTATCGACGCGCACTCACACTTGGGTGTTTATCCCTCGCCTGGGATCGCAGCTACTTCTGATGGCAACGAATTGACCCAGCCCAATACAGCGGAAGTCTGGGCCGAGCACTCAGTCTGGCCGCAGGACCCGGGTTTCGAGCGTGCGGTCGCTGGAGGCATCACGACGCTGCATGTGCTCCCTGGCTCCGGGAACCTGTTCGGCGGTCGCGGCGTGACGCTGCGTGCGGTGTTGGGCGCGCGCACGGTACAAGATATGAAATTCCCCGGCGCGCCGCAGAGCCTAAAGATGGCGTGCGGCGAGAATCCGGCCCGCGTTTACGGCGAGCGCAATTCATCCCCCGCGACCGGCATGGGCGTCATCGCGGGTGATCGCCAGGCGTTCATCAACGCGGCGCGTTATGCCGAGCGCGTGCGCAACGCCGCCGAGGGGGAGGGCGATCCTCCAGACCGAGATCTCGAGATGGAGACGCTGGCAGGCGTCATCAATGGCGACATCTTGCTGCAATGGCATTGCTACCGCGCCGATGAAATGGCCAACGCCATCGAGATTTCTCACGAATTCGGCTTTCGGATCGCTGCGTTCCATCACGCGGTAGAGGCGTACAAGATCCCCGATCTCCTCGCGCGGGAGAACATCTGCGCGGCGATGTGGGCGGATTGGTGGGGTTTCAAGATCGAGGCCTACGACGGCATTCGCGAGAACATCCCGTTCGTGCACGCCGCCGGCGCCTGCGCCATTGTGCACTCCGATAGCGAGGTGGGCATTCAACGTCTCAATCAGGAGGCCGCGAAAGCGCTTGCCGACGGCCGTAGGGCGGGGCTCGAAATAACGCGCGGCGAAGCGTGGACCTGGTTGTCGCGCAACCCTGCGCGTGCGCTGGGTATTGACGACGAGACCGGCGCACTAACCCAGGGCCTGCGGGCTGACGTCGTGATTTGGTCGGACGATCCATTGTCGACCTACGCCGTCGCCGAACAGGTCTATCTGGATGGCGCCTTGATTTATGAACGAGGACGCAGGCGCGATCCCGCATCCGACTTCGAACTTGGTCAAAGCCACCGGGAGCGCGGACAATGAGAATGATCCTTGGCGCGCTCATCGCTGGAGCGCTAGTCGCGACGCCAGCTTTTGCCGAGACCGTCCTCATTCAAGACGGCCGCGTTGTAACCAACACAAGCGTCGGCGCCATCGAAGATGGCGACGTGCTCATAGTTGATGGCCGCATCGCCGTTGTTGGCGCGAACCTCGTCCCGCCGCGCGGGACGCGTATTGTCGAAGCGCGGGGCCGCTACGTGACGCCAGGCGCCTTCGCGGCTATGAGCGAAGTGGGGCTCTCGGAGATCTCAGGTTCCGGCGCACCAAACGATGCAGACGTCAGCGGCGAACGGGTGTCCGCGGCCGTTGACGCGGGCCAAGCGTTCAATCCAAATGTGACAGCAATCCCGGTGACACGCCTAGAAGGCGTGACCCGGGCCGCCATCGCGCCATCAGAAACGGCTGGATTGTTTGGTGGCCGCGGGGCTCTGGTCTCACTCGGCGGCGCGCCCGACAGCGTCTTCCGCCCGCGCGCCTTCATGGTCGTAGAATTGGGCGAAACCGGCGCCGATCGCGTCGGCGGCTCGCGTGCGGCGGTCTGGCCGCTCTTCGAATCCGCATTGCGCGATGCGCGCGAATTCCCCGGCCGCTATCGCAGTGGCCAAGGCGGCGCCGTGCTCAATGAAATTGACGCCGAGGCGTTACAGCCCTTCGCGCGCGGACAGGCGTTCTTTCTTGTCCATGTGGAAAGCGCAGCCGACATTCGCCGCGTGATTGCGTTCCAGCGCCGCAACCCAAATCTTCGTTTCGTGATCCACGGCGGCGCTGAAGCTTGGCAGGTTGCCGATGAACTGGCGCGCGCGCGCATACCAGTAGTCATTGACCCACTCGCGAATTTGCCTGACCGGTTTGAACGCCTGTCGGCGCGTCTGGACAACGCCGCGCTATTGCATCGTGCGGGCGTGAGCTTCGCGATCGCGCCTGGCCCGGGCTCAGTTGATGCCCACCAGGCGCGGCTTGCCTTGCAGCTTGCTGGCAACGCGGTCGCGAACGGATTGCCCTGGGATGCGGCGTTCGCGGCCGTGTCACGCGCCCCTGCCGACATTTTCGGCGTTGGCGATCGCCTGGGGCGCCTGCAGGCGGGATACCTTGCCGATGTCGTTATCTGGGACGGCGATCCCCTCCAGGTGACGTCCGCACCGACGGCGGTGTTCATCGAGGGCGTTGAGCAGCCTCTGGTTTCGCGGCAGACACGTTTGCGTGATCGCTACCATCCGCGCCGCAATCGATGAGTTCTGACATCAATCCGCCGCGCCGCGAGGCAAAGCAACACTGATGCTTCGCAGAGAACTCTTGCTAGCGTTCGCCTCAGTGACCGTCGGTTGCGCCAGCTCCGCCGGCGAAGCGCCCGCCACCTATTCTGGTGAGTGGGATTGGCGCTTCGAGACGAGTTCTTTTGCGTCGAGTGACGGGCGCGGTCCTTGGTGGCTTTCCGGCGAAGGCGACGTCTGGGAACAACTGAGTGCGCCGATCATGCAGGCGGGCAATGGACCCTGGGGACGAGTGCGCCTTGTCGTAGAGGGCGAACTGAGCGCTCCTGGGACCTACGGCCACCTCGGCGCGTACGAGCGCGAGCTTCGCGTCACACGCGTGATCGGGGCGGAACTCATAGAGGCTTATAGCCGCCCATAAGGTAGTTCATCGATACATCGCCGCTGAGCGTCCAACCTCGTCCAAGCGGCTCGTAGGTGATCCCGACCGGCTCTTCCCATTGCAGGCTCGGGGCGCCCTCCCGGATTTCTTCGGGCGTGACTAGCTTCTCGTACTCGTGTGCGCCTTGGGGCGACCACCGCAGGATTTGCTCGGCAGCGAAGATCGCTAGTGAGCGCGCTTTCGCAGTACGATTGATTGTTGAAACCACAAGCACCCCTCCCGGCGCTGTCAGCGTCTCGGCGGCTGCGAGAAATGCGCCGACGTCGGCGACGTGCTCGATAATTTCAAGCGCCACGACCAGGTCGAAGCGCGCGTCCTGGCTAGCAAGCTCTTCCGCAGCGCCCAGTTTGAATTCGATACGAAGTCCGGCGTCGGCCGCGTACGCGCATGCCGCCCCGATGGCGTCCGGTGAGGCGTCAAGGCCGGTGACGAGCCCACCCAGCCGCGCCAACGGCGCCGAAGCAAGCCCGCCCCCGCACCCCAAATCCAAGACGCGTAGGCCCTTAAGGGGGCGGGCGCCGCGCCCCGGGAATCGGCGGGCGACCACCTCGAGGATATATCGCACGCGTACGGGATTGATTTTGTGGAGCGCGGCAAAGGGTCCTCGCGGGTTCCACCACTCAGCCGCCAGTACGCTGAATTTCTTGACCTCCGCTGGGTCGAGAGTGCTTGCCGCCATGGGCCTGAGATCGCCTTGGGGAGAGGTGCGGTCAAGCGGTATCGCCTCCTGACGGGGCGTGCTAAGGCGCAGCCAAACGCCGCCCGGGGCGGTGGAACGTAGCGAGCGATCGGGGTTCGATGTCGCGTCTTGTGATGAAGTTCGGCGGCACCTCCGTGAGAGACCCCGAGCGCATCGCGCGGGTTGCACAAATCGTGGCTGGTGAGCGACAGGCCGATAGAGGGCTCGCCGTGATCGTGTCCGCAATGGCCGGTGAGACGGACCGTTTGGTGAGCTTGGCGCAGGCCGTAGGCGACACCGCCGCGGGCGCTGCCTTTGACGAAGAATACGACGTCGTCGTGTCGACTGGCGAGCAGGTGACCACCGGTTTGCTTGCACTGGCTCTGCGTAAGATCGGAATCCCCGCGCGCTCATGGCAGAACTGGCAAGCGCCGATCAGCACCAGCGCCGCTCATTCCAAGGCCCGTATTCAAGATATCGATACCCGCGCGCTCGGCGCGGCCATCGACGGTGGCGAGGTTGCGGTGCTTCCTGGCTTTCAGGGCGTGAGCGGGGAAGGCCGCATCACGACGTTAGGACGGGGAGGGTCGGATACCTCCGCTGTTGCAGTGGCAGCCGCCCTCCAAGCCGAACGCTGTGACATCTACACAGATGTCGACGGTGTCTACACAACCGATCCGCGCATCGTACCGAAGGCGCGTCGGCTGGAGAAGATTTCTTACGAAGAGATGCTCGAAATGGCGTCGCTTGGCGCCAAGGTTTTGCAGACGCGCTCGGTGGAGCTTGCCTTCGCGCATGGCGTGCCGGTCCGCGTCCTTTCCAGTTTCGCCCAGCCGGGCGCACCCAATCCCGGCACTCTCGTCTGCGCTGAGGAAGAGATCGTGGAAAAGCAAGTCGTATCCGGCGTCGCCTACTCGCGCGACGAGTCCAAGATCACTCTGTTGGGCGTCGAGGACCACCCAGGCGTCGCCGCCGAAATTTTCGGCCGTCTTGCTGACGCCAACATCAATGTCGACATGATCGTGCAGAGTGAGGCGCGTCAACCGGGTCGTCAGAACCTGGTCTTCACCTGTCCCCAGCGTGACGCGGCGCGCGCCATACCGGCGCTGGAAGCGGTGCGCTCCAAAATCGGGGTCGAGGAGATGCACGTTCGCAACGATGTCGCCAAGGTTTCTGTCATTGGCATCGGCATGCGCAGCCAGGTGGGAGTTGCGCGCACAATGTTTGCCGCTCTTGCTCAAAAAGGCATCAATATCGAGGCCATAGCCACCTCGGAGATCAAGATATCTGTGTTGATCGATGCCGCTTACACCGAGTTGGCGGTTAGAGCGCTGCATACGGCGCATGGCTTGGACGCGGAATAAGACGCCAAGGAGGTTGGTCGCATCACGCCATGCCCGGTTCGCCCAACATAGGCGGCTCCCGTGTTCTCCTGCGCAAATTGCGGGAGATCATGGAGGCTGGAGGAGAGGCTCAGTCACGCCTTGATCGCCTCGTGGCCATGATCGCCTCGACCATGGTCGCTGATGTTTGTTCGATATATTTAACCCGCGGGCCGATGCATGAACTCTTCGCCACGCAGGGGTTGGATCCAACTGCGGTGCATAATACGCGACTAAAGCTCGGCGAGGGCCTGGTCGGTTTGGTTGCGGAAAGTGCGCAACCCCTGAATATTGCCGACGCTCCCCATCACGAGCGCTTTTCATACCGGCCAGAGACCGGCGAGGATCCCTTCAACTCATTCTTGGGCGTGCCGATTGTGCGCTCTGAGCGCACCTTTGGCGTGCTGGTCGTGCAGAACCGCGTTCAGCGCGTGTATGGGGACGACGAAGTCGAAGCGCTTCAGACCATCGCGATGGTGCTCGCGGAAATGGTGGCCGCAGGCGCGTTTGGCGAACTGTCGGGACTTTCGGAAGTCGAGATCCGTCCGAGTCGACCCGAACTGCTGACAGGCCGCTCGTTTTCCGATGGCTTAGCCATTGGCGTCGTTGTTTTACACGAGCCACACGCGCCACTTGGCGGCGTCATCGCCGACGATCCCGTGAGGGAAGAACAGCGTCTGGACGCCGCTCTGACACAGGTGCGTTTGAGCCTCGCAGGCATGATCGAGGGAGATGCCGGGAGACTTTTCGGTGCGTCGCGGGACGTCATCGAGACGTTCGTGATGCTAGCAAGCGACGGTGCCTGGGAGCTAAAACTCAAGCAGGGCGTTCGAGCTGGGCTTTCTGCCGAGGCGGCGGTCGAGCGCGTGCGCGGAGAACATCGCGCCAAATTCAATGCCGCTCGTGACGCCTACCTGAGGGAGCGCCTTCACGACCTGGAAGACTTGGACAACCGCTTGTTGCGCACGCTCGCAGGCGTGGAGAACGTCGGCGCACGAGCGCTGCCAGCGGATGCAATTCTGGTGGCGCGTGATTTGGGTCCGGCTGAATTGTTGGATTATGGCGCCGAGCGCCTGAGGGGCCTTGCCCTTGAGGGCGGCGGCGGCGCATCGCACGCAGTTATAGTGGCCCGAGCTCTAGGCTTGCCGATGGTGGGGCAAGTGCACGGCCTACTGTCACGGGTTGAGGCGGGCGATCCCATCATTCTTGACGGCGAGCGTGGCGAGGTGCGCTTGCGCCCTGAGCTGCCAATCAAACAAACCTATGAGCAGCGCCTGAACCTGCGTTCAGCGAAGGCGGCGGAATTCGCGAAACTGAGAGACCAGCCGGCGATAACCAGGGACGGCCAGCGCGTCACACTGCTTCTCAATGCCGGCTTGGCATTGGACGCCCACCATCTCGACGATTCAGGCGCAGAAGGCATCGGCCTTTTCAGGACCGAATTCCAGTTCATGGTCTCCGAGACGCTGCCCCGACTCGAGAGCCAGACTATACTGTACCAGGATGTGCTGGACGCCGCTCAAGGGCGCCCGGTGACCTTCAGGACGCTGGATGTTGGCGGCGACAAGGTGCTGCCCTATGTCGCCGCCGAACGAGAAGAAAACCCGGCCCTGGGTTGGCGGGCGCTAAGGATCGGCCTCGATCGACCGGGGCTCCTTCGCTACCAGTTGCGCGCACTCATAAACGCAGCCGGCGGTCGTCTGCTGCGGATTATGTTCCCGCTCGTCACCACGGCGGCCGAGTTCGACGTCGCGCGCGCGCTCGTGGATCGCGAACTCGAGTGGGCGATCGCCCGCGGAAAACTCCTGCCAAGCGAACTGCAGGTTGGGGCCATGGTTGAGGCTCCGTCGCTGGCGCTTTCCATCCTCGATCTAAAGACGCGCGCCGACTTCATCTCGATCGGCACCAACGACTTGATGCAGTATTTCTTCGCCGCTGACCGCGCGAACCCTCGCGTAGCGGAACGATACGACATCTTGAGCGCCCCAGCGCTGCGCCTGCTAGACCGTATCAGGCTAGATGCCGCTCGCGCGGCGCTTCCGGTTTCTATCTGCGGTGAAGCGGCGGGTCGTGCGATCGAGGCCCTGGCGTTCGTTGCCCTGGGGTTCCGGCGACTCTCCATGCCGGCTTCCGGCGTCGGACCTATCAAGAGCCTTATTCTCAAGCTGGACGCAGCACGCGCTGAAGAATTCGTCCGCGAAATGATCGCGTCCGACGTCGCCTCGCCGCGCGCAGAGCTCACGAACTTCGCGCGCTCGCAAGGCTGGGTGCTGTGAGAGCGGGGTCAATGTCGTTGAGCCGGCGATGATTCCAAGGTAAACAGGGGGCGTGGCTCAAAATTTGCCTTTGATGCGCGTGGTCGCCCAAGGAGAGGCCGACGCCGAAATGCTTCAAGACACAACTGGCGTCCCAGACCTGGAGGAGACCGCGGCGAAGGTCGCGGACGCCATGCCGGCGGCCGTCTCTGTTCCCGCCGGTGCGGACCATTGGCTCGCTGGGCGTCGGTTAACCGAGGCGCGGTTGGCGCGCGGGCTGACCTTGGAACAGGTCGCCGAGCGTATACGGGTTCGCCGCGAGTACTTGCAGGCGCTCGAGGATATGAACCTCAAGTTGCTGCCAGGCAAAGCTTACGCCCTTGCGTTTTTGCGCTCCTATGCGCGTGAACTCGGGCTGGATGACGATGTCATTGTTGATCAGTTTCAACAGGAATCGGCGCTTTCCCGAGAAGATGCGCAAAAACAGATACGCAATCCCGCCTCTCGTCCCCATCGGGAGCGACCGTGGCTGGCGGCGGCTTTTCTAGCCATGGTCGCCGCCGTTTTCGTAGGGTGGCGGGCGCTGGATCGCGAGCAATCGCCGCCTGTGGTTGGTGAGCCGACCGCCTCAGGTGCGCCGGCAGTTGGGTCCGAAGGCGAGCAAGCTCCCGGCGTCCAGATGCGACGCGTCGTTGAAATCAAGGCCCTCGCCGATGCTTGGCTCGAAGCGCGCGGGCCAGACGGCACCGTGTTCCTGTCTCGCACGCTGCGGGCGGGCGACGTTTACCGTCCCGATCCGAGCCCGGGCTGGACGCTGCACGCGCGCGACGGCGCGGCTTTCGAAGTGTTCATCGACGGCCAGTCGGCTGGCCCTCTCGGGAACGCCGGCATGCCTGTGCTGGGTCGCGGCATCGACGGCATCGCGCTTCCCGCCGCGCCAAGCGCCGCCCCGCCGCGCAGTTAAAGCGGCCGTTTGCCGCTGTCGGCGGCGAGCCTGACGCGCTATCTCAAGCCCCGGAGGCCCAGATGGACGCCAGTTCCGGCGATCTTCACCATATCCGTCCCTGGCGGCGCATCGAGCGCAGGCGTTCGCGCAAGATCAGCGTTGGCGGCGTGGAGGTTGGCGGCGACGCCCCGATCACCGTGCAGTCGATGACCAACACGCCGACGGCCGATGCTGACGCCACCATCGCGCAGGTGCGCGCGCTGGAAGAGGCGGGCGCCGACATCGTGCGGGTGTCTTGCCCGGATGAAGAGTCCACCGCCGCGTTCGCCAAAATCGCGCGCGCCGCAAAGGTCCCGCTCGTGGCGGACATCCACTTTCACTACAAGCGCGCGATCGAAGCGGCGGTCGCGGGCGCGGCGTGCCTGCGCATCAACCCCGGCAACATCGGCAACGCCCAGCGCGTCAAAGATGTGGTGCAAGCCGCCAAGGATCACGGCTGCGCCATCCGCATTGGCGTCAACGCCGGTTCGCTCGAACAGCATCTGCTGGAGAAGTACGGCGAGCCGTGCCCGCAAGCGATGGTGGAGAGCGCGCTCTTCCACGCCGCTTTGCTCGAAGAGAACGACTTCCGCGAGTACAAGATTTCAGTGAAGGCGTCGGACGTGTTCTTGACCGTCGCCGCCTATCAATCGCTGGCGGAGGCGACCGACGCGCCGCTGCACCTGGGCGTCACCGAAGCTGGCGCGCTGCGCGCGGGCACCATCAAATCGTCGATCGCCATGGGCTCGCTTCTGTGGGCCGGCATCGGCGACACCATCCGTGTTTCGCTCGCCGCCGATCCGGTGGAGGAGATTAAGGTCGGCAACGATCTCCTGAAGTCGCTGGGCCTGCGCCATCGCGGTGTGACCATCATCGCCTGCCCTTCGTGCGCGCGACAGGGTTTCAACGTGATCGAGACGGTGGAGATATTGGAGCAGCGTTTGGCGCACATCGCCGAACCGATCACGCTCTCGATTATCGGCTGCGTCGTGAACGGGCCGGGCGAAGCGCTGATGACGGACTTGGGCTTCACCGGCGGCGGCAAGGGCGCGGGCATGGTATATGTCGCAGGCAAGCAGGATCATAAGCTCGAAAACGCCGAGATGATCGAACATATTGTAGCGCTGGTGGTGGCGAGGGCCGACACGCTACGCAAACGGTCATGAAACTCTTCGCATCTCCCGCGTCCCCCTTCGCTCGCAAGTGCCGCATCCTGATCCGCGAGAAGGGGCTGAGCGTTGAGGAAGTGCGCGCCGATCCGATCGGCGGCGATGCGGCGCTGGCGGCGGTCAATCCGCTGATGCAAGTGCCGGCGCTCATCGACGGCGCTGGCGTGGCGTGGACCGACAGCCCGCTCATCTGCGCGCGTCTCGATGCGCTCGCGCCTGAGCCGCGCTTCATTCCCGAGGGCGACGCGCGCTGGGGTGTTCTGCGCCGCGAAGTGATCGCCGACGGGATGATGGAGTTCGGCGTCAAGATCAGGCTTGAGAACACGCGCCCCGAAGCCGAGCGCTCGCAAGCCTGGATCGGGCGCTGGCGAGCGGGCGTGCTGCGCGCCATCGACGCTGCGGAGGCGGCCGCCGCCCCTAATGACTTCGATCTTGGCGCCGTCGCTACCGTCTGCGCCTTGACTTGGCTCGACTTCCGCTTTCCCGATTTGCGGTGGGCGCCGACGCGCCCCAAATTGGCCGCTCTCCAGGCGACCCTGGAAGCGCGACCGAGCTTCAAGGAAACCGCCCCGGCCTGAAGGTCGACAAGGCCCGGTCAATCGCGCATAGAGAAAACCGAAAGCGAGGCCCAATGCTGCAGCGCCACCTGCAGGACACCTACGAATATCTCTTCGACTCCGCCCACCGAGCGCTGAAGGAGGGCGGGTCGTTTGCGCCTTTTGGCGCCGGCATCCGCAAGACTGGCGAGCAGATACACACCAATGTTGATCTGCCGATTCAGCGCTCAGCGCCAGCCGACCACATTTCGGGCCTCATTATCGGCTTCCAACAGGACGACAAGGAAAACGGGCTTATCGCGGCCGGTCTCGTTTTCGACGGTCGCGCGAGCAGCGACAACGCGGCCGCGCTTTGCTTCCATTTGGAAGCAGCCAATGGCAGCGCAGTTGAAGTAATCGTGCCCTACACGCGCCACTCACCCACAGAACTCGCTTTCGCGGAGCCTCAGGTGTCGGAGGTGGCCTCTGAGATCTTTGTTGAAGTGAAGTAAGCAGCGGCGATGTCGATCTTTGCGCGCCTGGAGCGACGTCTTGCGCAAGCCGTCGAACGCTACGAACGTATCGAAGCGCGGCTTGCCGCGGCCAGCGATGGCGCTGAAATCGTCAGGTTGGGTCAGGAACACGCCGAGCTGAAACCACTCGCCGACGCGGTGGCCGCACTCAACGCCAAGCGCGCGGAGATCGCCGATCTTGAAGCGATGCTGCGCGATGGCGCCGGCGACAAGGAGATCGCAGCACTCGCCGAAGCTGAACTGGATCCCGCGCGCGAGGCGCTGTCGGCGCTGGAGCACGCGGCGTTGCTGCTGTTGGCGCCCAAGGACAAGGATGAAAATGCCTCCGCCATCCTAGAAGTGCGCGCCGGCACCGGTGGTGAAGAAGCGGCGCTGTTCGCGGGTGACCTTCTGCGAATGTATCAACGCTACGCCGGCCGTCGCGGCTGGAAGTTCGAGTTGGAAGACATCTCGGAAACCGGCATTGGCGGCGTAAAGGAGGCGGTCGCCAGCGTCAGCGGCAAGGGCGTCTTTGGCCGGCTCAGGTTCGAAAGCGGCGTGCATCGCGTGCAACGCGTGCCGGAGACCGAGGCGGGCGGACGCATCCACACGTCGGCGGCGACAGTGGCGGTGTTGCCGCAGCCGGAGGGCGATGTCGATATTGTGGTCGAGGATAAGGACATCCGCATTGACACCATGCGCGCAAGCGGCGCCGGCGGCCAGCACGTCAACAA
>CAYRHK010000041.1:0-12878 GCA_964423825.1 uncultured Terricaulis sp.
CAGCCACGGCCGCAGCTGCGGCGCTGGTCAATGACGGCGCCGACATCATCATCGGCCCGGTGTTGCGGGAAGGCGTTGCCGGCGCCGCGGAAGTTGCGCGCGGGGGCAACGTTCCGGTCATCGGGTTTTCCTCCGATCGCACGGTCGGCGGCAATGGCGTCTACTTGCTCAGTTTCCAGCTCGAGGACGAGGTTTCTCGAATCGTGTCCTACGCGGCGAGCCACAACGTGCGAGCGATCGCACTGTTGGCGCCATCCAATGAATACGGGCGACGCGTCGAGTCCGCGTTGCGCGCGGAGGCGCGGTTGCAGGGCATCACCGTGACGGCGGTGCAATTGTATAATCGCACGGATGCGGACGCTTCGGCGGCGGCGACTGCGCTTGCCAGCACGCTGGGCGGCGTCGGCGCAGGGCAAGGGATTCTCATCGCAGAGAGCGGCACGCCATTGCGCGCGATCGGCACGGCGCTGGTGCAGGGCGGCATCGATCAGCGGCAAGTGCGGTTCATGGGCACCAGCGTATGGTCAGGGGAAGCGCAGCGCGAGCCTGCGTTCGCAGGGGGCTGGTATGTGGCGCCGGACCCGGCGGCGCGGACGGACTTCGAAGGCCGCTACCAAACTGCATTCGGGGCGCAGCCAACCCGGCTCGCGAGCCTCGGTTATGACGCCGTGGCCTTGGCTGCTTTGTTGTCGCGCGATCGCGGCGCCAACGGCATCAATCGCTCGGCGCTCGAAAACAGCGAGGGCTTTGCAGGCTCGGATGGCCTTTTCCGTTTCCGCAGCAACGGCGCCATCGAACGCGGGCTGGCGGTGATTGAAGTCCGGCAGAATTCAATCGCCGTGGTGGACGCCGCCCCGCGCCGTTTCCCGGGGCGCACGGGCTAAGTCAGCAATTCCGCCGCAATCCTATCGGCCAAAATGCGCCCCGCTTTCGTGAGGATGATGCGGGCGTCGGCGCGGTCAATCAGCCCCTGTTCGGCGAGCCACACTATGGCGGCGGCGTTGAGTGGACCACCACGCAGGCATTCGACTTCGGCGACGGCAACGCCTTCGTCGATGCGTAAGCCCATCATCAAGAGTTCGGCGGCAGCGTCTTCCGGCGCCAGCGCGGCTTCCAGGATGGAGCCGACCCCGTGCTCGCGAACAGCGTCGATGTAGTCAGCGGGCGCGCGCTGCGCTTCGAGCGCGTAGCGGGCTCCGGCATGGTTCACCCTGCCGTGAGCGCCGGGGCCGACGCCGACCCATTCCTCGCCTTTCCAGTACAGCAGATTGTGGCGCGAACGCGCCGCGCCGGTGCGCGCGTAATTGGAGATCTCGTAGGCGCGGAAGCCCGCGGCCTCGCACAGGTGCTGTGTGATTTCGTACAAGTCAGCGGCTAGATCCGCGCCCGGGCGGACCAGTCTCCCTCGTGCAGCGCGGCGATCAAATGCGGTGCCTGGTTCGATGGTGAGTTGGTAGAGAGAAAGGTGTTCAATGGGCAGAGACAGGGCGCTGTTGAGCTCTTTCTCCCACTCAGGAGCGCACTGGCCCTCTCGTGCATAGATCAGGTCCATTGAGACGCGTCGCCCGGTCGCGGCGGCGGCATCGATCGCTGCACGGCCGGCGCTTGCATCGTGGTTTCGGCCGAGCGCCTTGAGCGCAACATCGTCGAGGGCCTGCACGCCCAACGAAAAGCGCGTGACGCCGGCTGCGGCGTGGTCTGCGAAGCGAGGAGCATCCTCTGGGTTGGCTTCGAGGGTGATTTCGCAGTCAGTAGCAAGCGGAAATACGCGATCGACGGCGCGCAACACTCCCTCGACCTCGGCGCCGCCCAAAAGCGAAGGCGTACCTCCACCAAAGAAAACGGTGCTCGCCGTGCGGGCGCCGAAGCGCTCGGCATGACCTTTGACGTCGACGATGATCGCATCCAAAAGCGGCGCGGGATCGGCGCCCCGCGCTCGATAGACGTTAAAGTCACAATACGGGCAGATCCGCGCGCAATACGGCCAATGGACGTAGACGCCAAAGCCGCTCATGTGAGCGATGCAAGCAGTTTGGCGAATGCCTTGGCGCGATGGGTCAGCGGCAGTTTCTCTTCTGGCATCATTTCGGCGAAAGTGCGCGTGTGGCCCAGAGGCTGAAAGATCGGGTCGTAACCGAAGCCACGGTCGCCGCGGGGCGGCCACACAATTTCCCCCATCGCTTCACCGACAAGGACGCGCTCCGACCCTTTGGGTTCAACCAAGGCCAGTGCACAAACGAAGCGCGCCGCTCTGTCGCTCGCGGCGCCCTCCCCCAACTGGCACCACACCTGCTGCATGGCGGCGTCGAAGTCGCGCGCTTCGCCCGCCCAGCGCGCTGAGTAGACGCCGGGGGCGCCACCGAGTGCGACGACCTCCAGACCAGAGTCGTCGGCGAGCGCCGTCAGTCCCGACGCGAGGGCAGCCGCGCGAGCCTTCAGGAGGGCGTTGCCTTCGAAGGTCGATTCCGTCTCTTCCGGTTCAGGAAGGCCCAGCGCTGCTGCGGAAACGACCTCGATCCCGAGGGGATCAACCAGGGCGGCGATCTCCTTGACCTTTCCTTGGTTGTGGCTGGCGATGACCCAGCGAGGTCGTTGGGAGGTTCTCATTTCCAACCCGTAGTTGACGACTCACTGGGCGGCCTATATCGTTTATCAATAAAAATGTGATTGGGTAGGTTCGCTTCGGAAGGATAAATCCGGTGAAGGCGCTAGGAAGAAGCTCAGTTGCCTCGTTTGTGGGGGTTGCCCTGCACATAGCCCAGATCGTGCTGTGGGGGTGCTTGGCCGCCCTGGTCCTGGCGGCGGTCGCCTATGGCGGAGTTTATGCTCTCATCCACGCCGGACAGATAGACGCCAGCGTTCTCACAGGTGGCGTCGGCGAAGCCAACATAGGCGACGCCCGGGGCGATTTTCAGGTGAGCTACGACACACCCGGCGGCGCCACATGGCCGGTCGTGGTTCCGGCCCTTGCGATCGGCGGTGTCGTGCTCATCGGCGCGCTGATTATCGTGGGGCGATTGCGGCGGCTGTTCGACAGTTTTACTTCCGGCGAGCCGTTCCGACGCGAGAACGCCGCGCACCTGCGAGTGATCTGGATGACGATGCTGGCGATGGAGATCGCCCGCTATTTGTTGCTGGCGATCGTAGCGGCGATGTTTGTCGCCGGCGGCGCGCCGGAAGGCGCTGACGCCAGTTTCCGAATCAATGTTGATTTCTCCACCTGGATTTCGATCGCGGTGCTGATCGTGCTGGCGGAAGTGTTTCGCGAGGGCGCGCGCATGAAGGAAGAGCAGGAGCTCACCATCTGATGGCGATCCGGGTCACCCTCGACCGCATCTTGCTCGAGCGACGAATGTCGCTGACTGACCTGAGCGAGCGCGTGGGCGTGACCCTCGCAAACCTCTCGATTTTGAAGACCGGCAAAGCCAAGGCGATCCGGTTCTCGACGCTCAACGCTCTTTGCCGTGTGTTGGAGTGCCAACCGGGGGAGTTGCTAGCTTACGAACCCAGCGACGCCGACGCGATTGAGGAAGCCGTGGACCAGGCGGCCGAGTAAGCCAAAAGGTAAGGCAGCAGCGTGAGCGCGCCAATGGCCGCGGCGCCGATGGCGCAGATGAGCACGGCGCCGGCGGCGATGTCTTTGGCGCGCTTCACCGAGACGTGGAATTCGGGTTGCACGAGGTCACAAAGATGCTCGAACGCCGTGTTCATGGCTTCGGCCAGCCAGACCAAAGTGATGGCGGCAATCAGCCAGCGCCAGTCGCCGGCTCTGACTTGAAGGAAGAATCCCGCCGCGATCACCACGAGCGTCGCGATGAGATGGAGCCAAGCGTTGTGCTGGGTGCGCAGCATGAATGCCAAGCCTTCAAAGGCGAAGCGGAAACTCTTGAGGCGCGCCCAAATGCTGAAGGTCATGCGACGGTGGCTCGCTGCAAGTCAAACAACTGGCTGCATCCTAGCTTTGCCAAGCGCATTAGCTCGGCGAACTCTGCGTCAGTGAACGGGCGCTGCTCGCCAGTGGCCTGAATCTCAATCAAGCGTCCGTCGCCGGCCATGACAAAGTTACAGTCAACCTCTGCGCCGGAGTCTTCTGCGTAATCGATGTCTAGGGCAGCAGCGCCGCCGATCACGCCGCATGAGATGGCGGCAACCTGACCCGTGATTGGACTCGCCTTAATGACTTTCTCTTCGAGCAAGTAGGCGCAGGCCTTTGAGAGAGCGACCCAGGCTCCTGTGACGGCTGCTGTGCGGGTGCCGCCGTCGGCCTGGATAACGTCGCAGTCGACGGTGATGGTGCGATCTCCAAGCGCCTTGAGGTCGACGACCGAGCGCAGCGAGCGGCCGATCAGGCGCTGGATTTCTTGTGTGCGTCCGGACTGCTTGCCCTGAGCCGCCTCGCGGCGGCCGCGGGTGTGGGTCGCTCGCGGCAGCATACCGTATTCGGCTGTGACCCAGCCTTTGCCCTGGCCCTTCAGCCAGCCAGGCACGCCCTGTTCGACAGAGGCTGCGCAGAGCACGTGGGTGGCGCCGAATTTTGCCAGGCAGGAGCCCTCCGCGTAGCGGGATACCCCCATTTCGAGGGTGATTTGACGCAATTGGTCGGGGGCGCGGCCAGATAGGCGCATGGGGACTCCGATTCGGATCGAGCGCGCATAAGGCCCTATCGGGAAGTTCGGTCAAGTTAGCCCCACTCGGCCTAACTATGAAATAGTCGCCTATGCGGCGAGCCCGACTCGGGCCTATAGAGGTCGATAGGATTATTAGGCCCACGCAGCCGAACATGAGCTAACAAACCGATGAAGGCAGCCCTCAACCCCTACAATCCCGGGGCCGGCACCCCTCCTCCAGAGCTGGCGGGCCGGGACGCGCTCGTCGAGGGCGCCCGCCTCGCGGTGACCCGAATGAAAGCGCGCCGAGCTTCCAAGAGCTTCGTGATGTTGGGTCTCCGAGGGGTGGGCAAGACCGTACTCCTGAACGAGTTCGAACGCATCGCCGACGAACTCGGATGCCAAACGGCGATGATCGAGACTGACCCGGAGAAGCCGCTGGCGCAACAGTTGGCTCCGCAGCTGCATCGCATTTTGCTGCGGCTCGACAGGATGAAAAAGGCCGGGGCGGACCTGCAGAACGCGTTCTCGACGCTGCGGGCGTTCGCGAGCGCGTTCAAAGTACAACTGGGCGATCTTGAGTTCGGCTTGGTGAGCGCACCGGCGACTGGTGATCTGGCGATCGACCTCACGGACTTGTTCGTGGCGATCGGTGAAGCTGCGAAGAAGCGCGACACCGCCGTGGTGCTGCTGATTGACGAGATTCAGTACATCGACAAGGGCGACCTCGGTGCGCTGATCATGGCGCTGCACAAGATCTCGCAGCGACAGTTGCCCTTGTTACTGTTCGGCGGCGGCTTGCCGCAGCTCGCAAAATTGGCGGGCGACGCGAAATCGTATGCGGAGCGACTGTTCGACTATCCGCCTATCGGGCCACTCGACGGGGAAAGCGCGCGGCTGGCATTGACAGCGCCGGCAGAGCGGGAAGGAGTGACGTTTGTTCCAGAAGCTCTCGACTATGTGATTGAGCAAACGGGGCGCTATCCGTTTTTCTTGCAGGTCTGGGGCGCCCATTGCTGGGAGGCGGCGGCAAAGTCTCCAATCACGCTTGCCGACGCGAAAGCCGCCACCCAGGCCGCGATCGACGCACTCGACGAGGGCATTTTCAAAGTGCGATTGGCGCGGCTTACGGAACGTCAGAAGGCATATGCGCGCGCGATGGCGGAATTCGGCGCTGAACCCGTGCATTCCTCGGTGGTCGCCAACGCTCTGGGGTTGGGGCTCAATCAGGCAGCACCGATCCGCGATGAACTCATCAAGAAAGGCATGGCCTATTCTCCCGAGCGAGGGCTGATCGGATTCACGGTGCCGAAATTCGACGAATACATGCGGCGCGCGATGCCCGCTCGAAGGCCGGCACGCAAGCGTGCTTAGGCGGCGCAGCGCAGCGTGAGCCTCCGGGTGCGACGGTCAACGCTGATGGATGCGCAATGCTCCAGCGCTGCGGCGCCGATCATTACCGATGCAGGCGGGGGGTCGCCGCCTTCGGCCTCAACGATAATGGCGTCGGGCTCGATTGCACCCAAGAGCGGTGCGCTAGTGCGCGCGAAAGTCGGGCCGAACGCCAGGCGCTCGAGTGCAAGCTCGGTCGAAACCGGCTGCATCATGGCCGACAAGCCAAGCAACACCGGCAGTTCCGACAAATCTCCGTTCGGCGTGATCTGGCCCGCATTGCCGAACAGGCGCGCCGAAGTTCGGTTCAGAATTGTGGCGCGGTCGACGACGCCAAAGCGCACGTCCAATAGCTGGCCGCCGACGTCAGAACGCACCAGCCAGTCATCTGGATCGCGTACCGAGAACGAGATTTCGCGCAAGGGCCCGGGCATCTGGCGCAAGTTGATGGTGACGAGATTGTAGGGGAGCGCGCCGGGCCCGATGACGCCTTCGGCGCGCGCCGTCAGCGGCACGGGGAAGACGCCCGCGAGTGCGCGCGAAGCGCGTTCGCCGAACATAATTCGCGGGCGAGCGATGCGGCCGCGGATGCGGCTGCCGCCATCGATGGAGACGGCTGCTCCCATAAGAGGCACGCGGCGGACGCCCAGACGGTCGGCCGCTTCCTGGTTCAGGACGAGCACGTCGGGAATGCGGGGGTCCACTTCTAGCAGAACCGGGCGACCGTTGATGGCCGCTTCGACGATTGGCGCTGGATTGGCGTCGAGCGTGACGGCGTCTTGGGCCCGCGCGACCGGACAGAGCACGGCGGCGAGCAGGAAAATCAGACCATTGATGCGCATAGGCGGCTCAAGTCCTTGCGCAAGATGGCGTTTTTGGGGAGCTGACGCACGCGACTTGCACCGGAGCGCTTGCTCGCTACCTAGTGGCGCGATGGCCGAATCGCCCTCCCCTTCTGACCTGAGTTCGCTCGATGCACGCGCGAGAGAGATTTTTCGTGAGATCGTCGAGGCCTATCTCAGCACCGGCGAACCGGTTGGTTCGCGCACTTTGGCGCGCTTAGGCGGCGTAGCGCTGTCGCCAGCTTCGATCCGCAACACGATGGCGGATTTGGCGAGCATGGGGCTGCTTGAGGCGCCCCATGCCATGGCGGGGCGGCAGCCTACGCAACAGGGACTTCGCTTCTTTGTCGATAGCTTGCTGCAGCTTGGTGATTTGCCTGAAGACGAGAAGCGCGAAATCGATGCGCGCATCGGCGCGGTTGGCGGCGGCAATCAGGACATCCTGAGCGCCGCTTCGGAATTACTGTCTGGGTTGGCAGGCGGCGCGGGCCTTGTAGTGACGCCCGAGCGCGAAGCGCCGGTTCGTCACGCCGAAATCGTGTCGATTGGCGGCGACCAAGCCCTGCTGGTGCTGGTGTTTGAGGACAGTCAGGTCGAAAATCGCATCATCTCGGTGCCGCCGGACCTCACTCAGAGCGCGCTTACGGAGGCGGCGAACTTTCTGAATGCGCGGTTCAAAGGCAAATCGCTGTCAGAGGCTCGGGGGGCGGCGGCAGACGCCCTTTCGCGGGATCGCGCCGCGCTCGATGCCGCGGCGGCGAGTTTGGTCGAGCGCGGCCTGGTCGAGTGGTCGGGCGAAACGCCGGGCTTCGGGCGCGCCCTGATCGTGCGAGGGCGCGGCAATCTGTTACAAGACGCCCAGGCGATCGCGGATCTGGAGCGCGCGCGGCGCCTATTCGACGATCTGGAAAAGACCCGCGAGCTCATCGATGTGCTCGATCTCGCCAAGTCGGGAGAATCCGTGAGGGTGTTCATCGGCTCGGAAAATCCGCTGTTCTCGCTTTCGGGTTCTAGCCTTATTGTCGCGCCCTATATGAACGCGGAGCGCAAAGTGGTTGGGGCACTCGGCGTGATTGGACCAACCCGATTGAACTATGCGCGCGTCATTCCTGTTGTTGACTACACCGCTCGCGCAGTCGGCCGCGTGCTCGACGGGCGAGAGCGAAAATGATGAGGATGCTGAGGTCTTTGATGAGCAACGAAAACGACACCGATGGCGCCGCGCCCGCGCAGGAAGGACAGGCGCAGGATTTCGCGGCGCTTGAAGCCGAGCTCTCCAAGGCGCGCGACGACTTGTTGCGTGCACTCGCCGAGGCGGAGAACACACGCAGGCGCGCCGAGCGCCAAGCCGCAGATGCGCGCGCCTACGCGATCGATCGTTTCGCGGCAGACATGCTGCCGATCGCGGATACGCTGGCGCGAGCGCTGGCGGCGGCGCCGCGCGAGGGCGCGACGGAGGCAGTGAGCAACCTTGTGTCCGGACTCGAAATGACCGAGCGCACGTTGTTGGAAGTGTTCGCGCGGCACGGGCTGAGACGTGTCGGCGCGACCCTCGAGATGTTCGATCCCAACCGCCACCAGGCGGTGGCGCAAGCGCCGTCCGAGCACGCCGCCGGCACGGTCATCGAGGTCATGCAGCCAGGTTACATGCTGGGCGATCGCACGCTCCGGGCGGCAATGGTGCTGGTTTCAGCCGGTCCGGCAGCGAGCGCGCCCCCCTCCCCCGGCGGCGGCGTCGACATCAAAGTCTAAGGCGCGCCGCGACCAGAAAGCATTGGCGCCGACGCGGTTTGCTCTGTACGCCTCGCACGAACGCTCGTTTCACGACAGCGCTCAACGCGAGGGAGGTTCGCATGCGGGGAAACAAACTCATCGGCGCGGGGGCGCTAGCGCTGGTCACAGGGTTGGCGGGCGCCGCCGGTGCACAGAGCGCGGACCCCCCCGGCGACGGCAGCACAACTGCGACACTGAGCGAAGGGCGGCCCGTAGACGGCGCTTTCGACGCGGAGGGCGATTCGGATTGGTATAGGCTTCGCGTGGAGTCTGGTCAGCGCTACGTGCTCGCGCTGAACAGCGTCGCCGAAAGCGAAGAGCAAGCTGTCGACCCCATGATCAGCATCTATGATGCAGAGGGCAATCAACTCGCCTTCAATGACGACAGCGAAGCCAGCCTGAATAGCTTGCTACAGTATGTGCCGGTGCAGGGCGGCGAAGTCTTCGTCGAAGCGCGTGAGTTTATTGGCAGAGTCGGCGCCTACCAACTGACGGTGACGGCGACAGCTCTCCCCGCTGACGATGCGGGCAACGACGCGGGCACGCGGGCGCGCGCCACGGTCGGGCGCGATATCACAGGGTCGATCGAATATCAGGGCGACGTAGATTGGTATCGGCTCAGCGTTCGCACCGGGCAACGCTACCGCATTTCGCTGACCGGCGTTGGCGAGAGCGGCCTTGGCGACCCCTACCTTCGCATCGTGACGGCCGAAGGCGAAGAGCTTGGCGGCAATGACGATGCAGGCGACGGCACTCTGAACTCGCTGGCCGAGTTTACGCCGCAGCGCAGCGGCGTGGTGTACATCGAGGCACGCGGGTTCGCGGACGCGTACGAAGGTGCGTACACGCTCCGCATCGACGCCGAGCGCGCGCCGACGGATGCGATTTCCGGCGCCAGCAACACACGCGGGCGCGTAGCCGTCGGCGGCAGCGTCGACGGCGTCATCGATTTTACGGGCGATCTCGATTGGTATCGCGTCCGGCTCGAAGGCGGGCAGAGCTATCGTATAAGGCTGAACAGCGCTGAAGGCGACGGCGCGCTGGCAGACCCCTTCTTGCATGTCTACGGGCCGGATGGCTCGGAACTCGTGACAGACGACGACAGCGGAGGCAACCTCAATGCCTATGTCGAGTTCAATCCTCCGGCGACCGGCGCCTACTATATCGGGGCTGGCGCCTTTGCAGACAATTTGGGCCGCTATCGGCTTTCTGTACAAGATGGCGACATCCCCGCCGATGCGAGCACGGACGTAGTCTTGTCGGCGGACGGCGACTATCGCGACGGCCTGCTGACACCGGGCGGGGATCGCGACTGGTATCGGGTGGACTTGTCCGAAGGACAGAGCTTCCGCGCGAGTTTGGTGGGGAGTACGACACTGGGCGCTTCACTCGATGATCCCTACATCGCGATCCATGGGCCGAGTGGAGAGGAACTTGCGGCGGACGACGACGGTGGCGAGGGGCTCAATTCCTGGCTCGAATTCCAGGCAGGCGCCGCGGGCCCCTACTACATTGAAGTCCGCGGTTTCAGCGACGCAGCGCAGGGCGGCTACTCGCTCGCGATCGCGGCTGGCGAAATTGGCGCCACACCCGACGCTGCGGAGTATTTGCAGTCGAACGGGGAAGGGCGCGGGAGCGTCCTCGGCGCCACTGACGACGTCGACTGGTTCGCCGTCGACCTCGTTGAGGCGCGACCATACCGCTTCTACCTTGAAGGCGCCGATCCTGATGCGCTCGCCGATCCGGTGCTCACGATCTATGACGAGGAAGGCAAGCCGGTTGCCATGGACGACGACGGCGGCGCTGGCGCCAATGCCTATCTCAGTTTCGCCTCACCACGGGGCGGGCGCTACTTCGCGGCGGTGTCGGGCTACGAGGGCGCTGCCGGGCGCTACTACCTGAGGGTCACCGACACGGAAGTTCCGGGCAATGTGAACACAGACGAGTACATGGACTCCAACGGCGACGATCGCCTGAGCAGCATCGAAATGCCCGGCGAGCGTGACTTCTTCCGCGCGGATCTCGAAGGCGGCGTTCAGTACACGATCGAAGTGACCGCTTCCGGATCAAATCCGCTTGGCAACCCGCATGTCAGCCTCGTCGACGCCAACGGCGAAGAGGTTGCCGCCGACGACGATAGCGGGCCCGGTCGCAACGCACGACTTCGCTTCACTTCAGAGCAAGGCGGCGCGTACGCGATCAGCGTCGGCGGGGCGAACGGCGCCGTCGGCGGCTACACCGTGCGGATTTCGCGGTAGCGACCGAGCCCCCGCCTGGGCGGGGCAGTCGTTCAGCTGACGCCGCTCAGCCGGTCACCGCCCTGGCGCTCGAGCATCCAGCCAGGGTACTCAGGCGTTAGCGCGGAGACCGCGTCGAGTTTTGTCATGTCTTCGGCGCTGAGTTTCACGTCAGCAGCGGCGATGTTGTCGGTCAGCTGCGCTTCTGTCTTCGCGCCTATGATGACGCTGGTGACGGCAGGCTTGTGCAGTAGCCAGGCGAGCGCAATCTGGGCGACGGAGACGCTGTGCGCCTCGGCTATCGGGCGCATGGCGTCGACAATGTCGAAGGCTTTGTCCTTATCGACCGGCGGGAAATCGAACGCGGCGCGGCGCGCGTCGCTGGGGCCGCCTTCGCGCGTGAATTTTCCCGAAAGGAAGCCGCCGGCAAGCGGGCTCCAGGGAAGCAATCCCATCTCCGCGTCCTTCACCGCGGGGACCACTTCGCGCTCGAGGTCACGGCCGGCGATCGAGTAGTACATCTGCGCGGATTCGAAGCGCGCGTAGCCGTTTGCCTGCGCGATGCCATTGGCCTTTGCGATTTGCCAAGCGGCGAAGTTGCACAGGCCGATGTAGCGCACGCGGCCCGATGCAACGACCTCATCCAGCGCAGCCATGGTTTCGTCGAGGGGCGTTAGCGGATCGAAGGCATGGACCTGATAGAGATCGACATAGTCGAGTTCGAGGCGTGCAAGGCTTGCATCGATGGCGTCGAAGACGTGTTTGCGCGAGAGGCCCCAGAGATTGCCATTGGCCGCACGGCGCTTAGCTTCGGGCGTGTCGGTGGCGCCGTACGCGCCCATGCGCCCGAACACCTTAGTGGCGATCACCAATTCGTCGCGCGGCAAATCCTTGATGGCTTTGCCAAGCGCCTGCTCAGACAGACCATTGGAGTATACGTCGGCTGTGTCGATGAAGGTGACGCCCCTGTCGAAGGCCGCGCGCGTGAGCTTGGTGCTGGCTTCTTGTGCGAGAGCGCCGATGACTTTCCAAAAACCGTCGCCACCAAACGTCATCGTGCCAAGGCAGATCTCGGAAACAGTGAGACCGGTGCGACCAAGTTTTCGATAGCGCATTGGATGTTCCTTTCGGGCTTTAGCGATGCGTCTGCTAAGCAACGCCGTGGGAGCGGAGCCATGCGAGCGCTCGGCGCCAGCCGTCGGCGGCGGCATCGGCGTTGTAGCTGTCGCGGTAGTCGGCGTGAAAACCGTGTTGGGTTCCTGGATAGACTACAATTTCCGAGCGCGAGGGATTGCCGTTCGCCGCAAGAGCGGCGCGCATGTGTTGGACAGTATCGAGCGGAATGCCGCGATCGTTTTCGGCATACAAACCAAGCACCGGCGCAAGCAGCGTGGCGGCGACGTCTACAGGCCAGGGCCTTCCCTCCTCGGCGCCGAAGCCGCCAGATTGCGGCGCCACAAGGCGACCGTACCATGCGACCCCAGCGCGAACGCCGTAGAGAGTCGCTGCCGCCATCCAGGTGACCGCGCCGCCCCAGCAGAAGCCCGTGATGCCGATCGCATCGCCGCTGACATAGCTCTGACGCGCCAACCACGTCAGAGCACCGCCGGTGTCGCCCATGACCTGCGCATGGGTCGCCGTCGCCACGATTTCGCGAATAGCGTTGTAGTCGGTAAGCGGCGCGGGATCGCCGGCGCGATCGAAATAGTCCGGCGCGATCGTCACATAGCCTTCGCGAGCGAGACGGCGACATACGTCCTTGATGTAATCATGGATGCCGAAGATCTCGTTCACGACGATGATTGCGCTATGACGTCCGCGGCCGGCCGGACGCGCGACGTAAGCGGGCAAGTTGTAGTTGCCGGCGCCCGTAATGTGGACGTCTTCGGTGACGAGCTCATCGCCCGGTGTGGTCACAGGACTCGCGCATGCTGACAAAGCTGCCGGCGCGTAACCCGCGAAAAACAACGTCGCCGCAATCGAACGGCGTGACGGCTCGATGAAATTCCCTTCCGGCGTGTCGAGGC